>NZ_JAHDIG010000016.1:62047-71394 GCF_020630935.1 Bernardetia sp. | reverse complement strand
TCTTAAACAACTTCGTAGAATAAAAAAACAGCTCAAATACAAAGTTTAGGCTGTTTTGAAAAAAATAAGTCTCAGAAAGCTAAATTTTACTTTCTTTGGTTTTCTTCCAACATTATTTCCTCTAAATATGTCTGACAAAGAATTTATAAAAAAGTATATCAAAGTTGAGAGAGCTAAGTATATAAGTATTTATATTGCTGAGGTTTCTTGGACTAGTGTTGATAACTACGAATTAGAATGGACATGTATAAAGAAAAAAAGGATTAGTACTTCTACTGAAGAAATAGAAAGTATTATTAATGATATATTAAAAAATGAGAAGTATTTCTCTCGTTGCCAAAAATGCAATAAACGAGACCTTGCAGGCTTTATGAATTCTATAAAAGGACACAAAACGGAAAATTCTGGTATATTTTGTCATTCCTGTCTATCTACGTTCGGATATCAGTTTTAAAAGACTCTATTCATCTACTATTTTAGTGAATTTACACAAAAAAACAGCCTAAATTTTATATTTAGGCTGTTTCAAAAAATAGTAAGATAAAAAAGTATTGATATTTTAACCTATCAAAAGCTGAAAAAATGAGCTGGTATTTTTAGTTGTTGTTGGTGTCTCCACCAACGACAAAATCTAAGCTAAGTCAAATCTATCCAAGTTCATCACTTTATCCCAAGCAGCAATAAAATCATGGACAAATTTTTCTTTTGCATCATCACACGCATAGACTTCTGCTAAGGCACGAAGTTCAGAGTTTGAGCCAAAGATTAAATCTACTCGTGTCCCTGTCCATTTTACATTTCCTGTTCTTCTATCACGTCCTTCAAAAGTTCTTTGGTCGTCAGAAGTAGCTTTCCAAGTAGTTGTAAAATCAATCAGATTGGTAAAGAAATCATTAGTCAGATGTCCTTTGTTTTCTGTAAAAACACCGTATGAAGAGCCATCAAAATTAGTGTCTAAAACTCGCATTCCACCTACCAAAACAGTCAGTTCTGGTGCTGTAAGTGTCATAAGTTGTGCTTTATCAATGAGCATTTCCTCTTCTGAAAGCGTAAATTCAGCTTTTGAATAATTACGGAAACCGTCTGCATTTGGCTCTAAAAATTTGAAAGAATCTACATCTGTTTGTTCTGCTGTGGCATCCGTACGCCCTGCTGTGAAAGGTACTTCAACGTTGTGTCCTGCATCTTTAGCAGCTTTTTCAACGGCAGCGCATCCCCCCAAAACAATCAAATCAGCAATAGAAACTTTTTTATTTCCATTTTGAGCATCATTAAATTCTTTTTGGATGTTTTCTAATGCACTTAAAACTTTAGCTAATTGCTTTGGATTGTTTACTTCCCAGTCTTTTTGTGGAGCAAGACGAACTCGTGCGCCATTTGCACCTCCACGCTTATCCGAGCCACGGAAAGTAGAAGCAGAAGCCCACGCCGTAGAAACAAGTTCAGAAATAGATAACCCAGCATCAAGAATTTTAGACTTTAAAGACGCAACATCGGTTCCATCAATCAAATCATAATCACGAGCAGGAATTGGGTCTTGCCAAATTAGTTCTTCTGATGGAACTTCCTCACCCAAATAACGAGAAACAGGTCCCATATCACGGTGTGTCAGCTTGTACCATGCACGAGAGAAAGCATCTGCAAACTCATCTGGATTTTCGTGGAAATGTCTTGAAATACGCTCATAATCTGGGTCAAAACGCAATGCCAAATCACTTGTGAGCATAAATGGTGCGTGTTTTTTTGTAGGGTCATGAGCATCTGGAATTGTTCCTTCTCCTCCTCCATTTTTTGGTTTCCATTGATGCGCACCTGCTGGACTTTTGGTAAGTTCCCACTCAAAACCAAAAAGATGATCAAAATAATCATTACTCCATTTGGTTGGTGTTTTTGTCCAAGCTCCTTCCAATCCACTTGTAATGGTATGTCCTCCAAAGCCAGATTCAAAGGTATTTTTCCAGCCTGTTCCTTGTTCTTCGATGAGTGCGCCTGCTGGCTCGGCACTTACATATTTGCTAGGGTCGGCTGCTCCGTGTGTTTTTCCGAAAGTGTGTCCTCCTGCAATAAGCGCAACAGTCTCATAATCATTCATTGCCATTCTTGCAAAAGTTTCACGAATATCTTTTGCTGACGCTAATGGGTCTGGTTTGCCATTTGGACCTTCTGGATTTACATAAATAAGTCCCATCTGAACGGCAGCTAAAGGATTTTCCAATTCTCTATCGCCTGAATAGCGTTTATCACCTAACCACTCACCTTCTGAACCCCAGTAAATATCTTGTTCTGGTTCCCAAACATCTTCACGACCTCCAGCAAAACCAAAGGGTTTTACTCCCATAGATTCCAAAGCACAGTTTCCTGCCAAAATCATAAGGTCTGCCCAAGAGATTTTTTTACCATATTTTTTCTTGATAGGCCAAAGTAAGAGGCGTGCTTTATCAAGATTGGCATTGTCTGGCCAACTGTTGAGAGGAGCAAAACGCTGTGTTCCTGACCCTCCACCACCACGTCCGTCGGCTGTACGATATGTGCCTGCACTGTGCCAAGCCATACGAATAAAAAATGGACCATAATGACCGTAATCAGCAGGCCACCAGTCTTGAGAGTTAGTCATTAATTCAAAAAGGTCTTTCTTTACAGCCTTTAAATCTAACTTTTTAAATTCTTCTGCATAATTAAAGCCTTTATCCATTGGGTTGGAAAGAGATGAATTTTGGCGCAGAATATTTGTTTTGAGCATGTTAGGCCACCAGTCTAGGTTAGATGTGCCTTGTCCTGCTACAAATTTGGCTGCTCCTCCTCCTGTGAAGGGGCATTTGCTAGATTCATTTGTGTCCCAAACTTTGCCTTTTCCGTTTGTGTAGTGTTCCATTATCGTTGAGTTTAAGGTTGTGATTAGAGTGAAAAAAGTCTTGAACTTTCTATTTATCAATAATTTAAGAAAAGAATTCCATAATTAAAAAATAGAAGTCTATTATGGTTTTGTATATCACAAAGATTGCATTTTTAGCAATATCAATCAAACTGATATTTTTTATAATTTCATAGATAAATTTGATAATGTGGGTTTGCTGCTAGACCAAACCATTTTCAAAACAATAAGTTAGCTTACAAACAAATACTAATTCCAAGATAAAAACTAAACCACACCTAAAAATTGCATGCCCTACTGGACTGACCTAATTAGAATAAGGTCAGCCTCGTAGTGCAGACTGATAAAATAAAGGGCAAAATAGTTTTTTTGGGTTATAAAGATTAGAAACAGAACGAAACGAATGAGAAAATGCAAACGCTGACACAAATAGACTGGGACAATTATAGACTACAAGGCGATAAAGTAGCTGATGAAATACTACAAAAAACACAAGAACAAGATGCTTGGAAAGATTTAAGAAAAGTAATTACAATTCAGTGGGGAGATAACCAAATGCTGCCAGAAGATTTACCTGATTTTATACAAAATTATTTTACAGATAATGCAGTTTTGCCAGATGGTGCTGATTTAGAAAAGATAGCAAAAGGACAAGAATTTTTTCAAAAAAATGCAGAAGATTGTTTGAGCCTTTTAGGAACGATGTCGTTACCCTATTGTTATGCTGCTGCTGATGGAGCGCAGGTATTGTATTTTTCTGAACGTATGCGAAACGATGCACACACACGCCTTTTAGAAACGGCTCGCTTTGTTTTTGAAGTCAATCAGAGAGATAGTTTACAACCCAATGGACTTGCCTTTACCACAATTTTGAAAGTCAGATTATTGCACGCCACAATTCGTTTTCATCTCAAAAATCATAAAAACTGGGATATGAAGTGGGGTTTGCCTATCAATCAAGAAGATTTGATGGGAACAAATATTGCTTTTTCATCTATCGTTCTGCGTGGGCTTCGAAAGCTAGGCAAAAAATACACGAATGAAGATGCAGAAAACTATCTACATCTATGGTATGTAGTAGGTCAGCTTTTAGGAATTGAGAAAAAAATATTGCCACAAACAATGAAAGAAGCTGTTTTTCTATCTCAAAATACCGAAATGCGTCATTTTAAGTCTTCACATGTTGGAAATGTTCTGACACAAACTTTGCTTTCTCATTTTGATGATATTTTACCTCCTCTTGTTCCTAGAAGTTATATTCATAGTTATATGCGTTTTCTTTTGGGAGACAGAACGTGTGATTTGCTAGGTGTTCCTGCTGCTAACTGGACAAAATATATGGTAGAAACTTTGCCTATTATCCAAACCATGAAAACTAGCTTTGGTAAAAGTCCACATCCTATTCGTTCGTATTGGGAAGCTCGCAATATGATTGCTGGGCAAGCAAAAGAAATGTAGAGTTTTAGAAGGTAGATTTTGGAATTGAATAACTATTACAAAACTAATCTGATTCATTCATAATCTACCATTTAGTACTCTTACCCTGCTTCTTCACTTTTTTTGCTTTCTTCAGCAAGCTGTTTCAAAAGTGGCGCACGTTCTACTCGTTCTTCCAATGAAATAAAAGTTTCTGTTCGAACAATACCTGGGACTTTCTGAATTTTGTCGTGCAAAACTTCTCTCAAGTGTTTGGTGTCTTTACAGATAATTTTGGCAAAAATACTATATGACCCTGTCGTATAATGTAAGCTCAAAATCTCTGGAATTTGGCATAATTGTTCTACAGCTTCATCGTACATAGAACTGCGTTCTAAATAGATTCCTAAGAAAGCAGTTACGTCATAGCCTAATTTTGCATAATCTATAGTAAGAGATGCTCCTCTGACAATGCCCAAGTCCTGCATTTTTTTCATTCTGACGTGTACTGTTCCACCCGAAACAAATACTCTATCTGCAACCTCTGTATAAGGCATTTTGGCGTCGTCTGTCAGTTCAGACAATATGCGAAGGTCGCAACTGTCAATTTGAGAATTTTTACTCATTTTTTTATTGTGTTGTTATGATTTTTTTAAAATTTACAAGAAATATTGCAATTTGCATAAATATTTACAAAATATTTTGCAAAAGTTTTACATTTCAAAAAAAAACACTATGTTTGTGTAAAGAATTAAGAATTTTAGTTGTGTTATTTTTACTAAAATTCTCTAATTCAACCCCTATATAGTAGGGCGTGTGTTTTATGTGTTGTTTATTGGTTAAGGTCAAAAAGGCGTTACTCTTGGTAACGCCTTTTTTGTTTTGTGTATGTTGTTTGGCTAGTGGAGATATTAGCAATGGAAAAAACTTGTATGTTTCTTAAAATAAATTCAGTATATCAATTTGCATAATAAACTGACTCATAGTTTCTAGTTTGATGGAAATACTCTGAAATGTATTTTGAAATAAATGGAAATATGAATCTGTATAGGCTAAGTTTTCTATTTCATCAAAACCAACGGCTCTACGTTTTTTGCTTGTAAAAAAGAATACTAGAGCAATAATAGCCAAAACAGCAATAACAGCCAAGGCAATTTTGATAACACTATACGGACGCTCTCCTTGCACTTCACCTGTGCGTGCATTGACTAAAAAACGATATACTTTGTCTTGATAACGATAAGCACTAATCCAAAGAGGAAGTAAAATGTGTTTGAAGGTAATATCATTATAATCAGTTTGAACATTTTCAATGCGCTGTTCGTCTCCTCCAATATCTCTTGAAACTAAATTTCTGATTTGAGTTTGCATTTTATCTTTGGCTATATCAAAACCATTTTTCAAATCTACTTGATAAGTTTCAGTTTGAAAACCAGATAAATAACGCTCATCATAACCTGTAAGTTTTTCTAAGTCCCAAGGTTCTAGCTTATCTACATAATTTCGTGCTAAGGAATGACTTGCCAAAACTAAAGTATCATCGAAAAAATGGTCGATGCGTCCAGAGACAGGCGACCAACGAGTATGACGTACTTGTCTTGTTTGATGATTGCCATCACTATCTGTATAACTTTCTGTTGTGTAATAATAATCGCCACGCATTCCGTGATAACGAGAATCAGTTTGGCTATCAAAAGTCCAGTAAGGAATATACATTCCTTTTAGTTTTTCGGTAAGTTCTGCTCTTTTTTTCAAGTCGTTGGGAGCAAACCAAAGGCTAGAAACCCATTCTTTAAACAGATTACTTGCATTTTTTTGATCAATATTAAAAGGAAGTAAAGATTTAGGCTGAAAAACTTCAACTGTTTCTGGCGATGAGGTAACGAGGGGCGTACCACAGAAGGCACATTCATCTGAAACAACATTAGGTTTTAAGGTTGTTCTTGCCCCACAGCCATCACACTGGACAGTTTGTAAGGTTTGCATATCTGCTTTTGTCGAAACTTCTTTAAGAGCCGTATAAAAATCTTCTTCTTGAATAACGGTTTCTGTTTCTTCTGCAATTTCGTTTTCTGCACCACAATAATTACATTTCAAAACAGTTGTTCCAGGGGCATATACTAAGTTTGCGCCACAGTCTTTACAAGTCAAATTTCTTGTTTTAGCATTTACATCTGGAGTTTCTCCATTGGGCTGACGAGGAGAATCTTCTGGTAAATTGTTAGGTAGTTGTGGAGGAATGTCTGGCATAATTCAGTACGTTTAGGTAAAATTTGGGTTTTTATATACTTATAAGTTTAGGAACTTATTCTAAAAATAGGAAAATGCCTTCAAAACTCAAATTTTTACTTCTTTTCTAGAGAAACGAAAAAACCTTAGCTCAAAAAGCTAAGGTTTTAATTTATCTGCTTTAATCTTTTCTATTTAATCTATTGCACAACAATAGTGCGTGAATAAGAAGATCCGTTTTGATTGAATTTAATGAGGTAGATACCTTTAGACACTCCTTGAATATCGATTACAAATTCTTGTTTTCCTTTTTCAAGTAGTTGTTTCTTGATTTTTCTACCAGAAGCATCAAAAATAGTCATCTCTATCTCATCTGTTGTCAAAAGAGGGAAACGTACCTTAAATAAACCTTTATTTGGATTTGGATAGATAGCAAATTCTCCTTCTTTAACTTCTTCTTCTCCTGTAACTACTGGAACTGTAAAATATGAAGCCCTTGTGTGAATTTGACAACCATTCTGAGTCGTAATTACAGCAGAGTAGTATCCATCTTCCGTTGGAGTAATAGTTATTGCTCCTTGCATACTTGTAACAATCTCACCTGCAAAATACCATTCCACATTTGCCATATCATTTTGAGAACCATTTATATCCTCTAAGAAAAGCGACTTTTTGTCTTCGCTCATTCTTATATACATAGGTTTTACTTCAATATGACTGACTTGTAGTTCTTCTGATGATATAGAACAAGATGAATTTGAAATCGAAACTACTTTATAGCTTCCTACCATAGAAGTAGAAAGCATAGTACCTGTCTTTCTAAGGTTTCTACCATTTCTAAACCACTGATAGGTTACACCATTTTCTGGGTTTTGTACAGAAAGTGTCGTTTCTGTATTTACACAAATTTCAGTAGATGTGGCTTCCAAAACAGGAGCTTGAAGCGTTGGCATAACAACAACTTCAATCTGACTTGTAGCCTGACAACCATTTTCTGTAATTTGAAGTGTATAAACTCCAGATTGTGAAACTTCAAGACTTGCACCTTCTCCTACCACTACATCATTTAGAATCCACTCATAATTTGCATCTGTATTAGTTTGAGTAGCATTTATAACTCCCCTATCACAGAATGTTATTCCATTAGGTTGTTCTATTTTAACAACAGGCTGCTGATTGAGTTTAATATTTACTTCATCAGAAATAACTGTACAAACTCCTTTCTGAATTCTGACTTGATAATTACCTGAATATTGAGCTGTTATGCTTTGTCCTGTATGCCCTGTGTAATTACCATTCATAAGCCATCTGTAAGTTGCTCCTTCTACTTCTTGAGCTATTAATTCTACGTTACTTTCACAACTTGATTGTGTTTGTTCTCCCAAAATTGCAGCTTCAAAAGCAGATTTTACTTCTACGGTAACGGCTATTCTTGCACTTTCTTTCAGTTCTAAAGGGTCTTTACCAATTACACTAACATAGAAAGTGGTAGTTTCATTTACAGAAGGAAATAAGAACATCTCACTTCCATCACTTGTCATTAGTGGTGTAATAGAAGTCTCATCTGCATATATATTATAAATAAATGCACTACTATTTAGTGTAACCATTGCTTGCCCACTTTCACATACCTTGCCAGAAGAAATTAACATTGGAGGAAGTGGATATGTCCAATCTGTTGTTCTTGAGATGGCGATTTCCGTTCCATTTATCATTCCAAAGATATGATAAGAGTAAAAAGTATCAGCATCTAAATTATTGTCAATATATTGAGTAGCCGTACTTGGTAAATCAGCAATCCTAGTAATTCCTCTATACAAACGAAAACCTTCATATCCTGTGTTTTCATCCCAGTATAATTTAATCTCTGATGTAGAAATACCATCTGATTGAAGATTCAATGGAACAAGGTCTAGGAATATGACTTGTAAGTCTGTACGAGCAGAATTAATTACATTGGCAGCTAAAGCACCACTAAAAGCAGCGTCATTAAAAATAACAGTTAGGTTACCAATGCTTTCTGCTGCTGTATGAGGGTCAGCGTTGCCTAATAGTGCAAAGTGAAGCTCTGTATTAGATACCTTTTTGATAGAAGCTGTAAGACCATTTGGAACATTAGTAACTGTTACTTTACCTGTTTGTACATAATCTTCTCCTATTGTTCCTGCAAAAACATCACAGAAACGACTATTAATAGTAATTGAGTTACTTATTGCACCAGATGCAGCTGTAATATAGGCTTCTCTAAATTGAGTAGTAGAATAGACTAACTCATAGTTTTGATTAACAGTAACATCGAATGAGCAAGTTGCTGTATTTCCATTAACATCTGTTACTTCAAATGTATTAGTTGTAGTATTTGGAGGGAATACAGAGCCAGAAGGCAAGCCTGCCGTTTGGATGATAGAAGCAATTCCACAGTTGTCTGTTGCTGTTGGTAAAGTATAGTTTACAGTGTTTCCACAAGTGCCAGCTATATTTGCCACTACAATATCAGCAGGACAAGTAATGATAGGTGCTATATTGTCTTCCACAGTAACAGTTGCTGTACAGTTATCTGTATTTCCATTATTGTCCGTAACTGTAAGTGTTACTGTATTAGCTCCGATATTAGCACAAGTGAATGTACTAGGGCTTACATCAAATGAAGCAATACCACAGGCATCTGAACTTCCACCATCTACTTGCGTACCTACGATAGAAACGTTTCCAGAAGCATCTAATTGCACTGTAATATCTTGACAAACTGCATTTGGATTTACATTATCTTCCACGGTAACAGTTGCTGTACAGTTATCTGTATTTCCATTATTGTCCGTAACTGTAAGTG
>NZ_JAHDIG010000016.1:6589-61947 GCF_020630935.1 Bernardetia sp. | reverse complement strand
CTGAACTTCCACCATCTACTTGCGTACCTACGATAGAAACGTTTCCAGAAGCATCCAATTGAACTGTAATGTCTTGACAAACAGCTACTGGAGGAGCATCGTCTAGTACAGTAACTATTGCAGTACAAGTAGATGAGTTTCCATTTACATCTGTTGCAGTAAGCGTTACTGTATTTGGTCCTATATCGGCAGTAGTAAAAGTACTAGGACTGACTGAAAGCGAAGCAATGGCACAGTTATCTGAACTACCATTATCTACTTGTGATGCTGTAATAGACGCATTTCCAAAATCATCTAACAAAGCAATTATATCTTGGCAGATAACTATAGGAGCTTCTGTATCTGTTACTGTTACATTAAAAGAACATAGACTTGTATTGCCTGATACATCTGTGGCTGTATACTCTATAGTTGTAGTACCTAAAGGAAATGTTGAACCAGAAGAGAGACCTGTTGCATCTGTTTGTACAATTACTGCACCACCTCCACTAACTAATTCGATATTTACTTGACCATTTCCTGTATTTGTAACTCCTACTAAATTGTTTGATAGGGCTATTGGACTAACAAAAGAGCCACCACCACCACCAGCGTAGTTTAAGTAGTAGTCTCTACCACCACCACCACCAGAGTAGCCACCGCCACCACCAGCACCCATATTGTCAGAGCCGCCTCCGCCTCCGCCACCAAAACCTCCATCGCCACCTTGGTCGCCTCCCCAGTCAATCCAACGAATACCACCAAAGCCTCCTTCTAAAGGTCTGCGTCCACCTTGAGCACCTTCAATACCTGGAGTAAAATCATAATTAGTTGCGTTGTTTCCACCCGTTCCATTTGTAAGCCAACCAGTACCTGCACCAGCCCAATAACTATTACCTCCAACATTATTTGTACCTCCATTGCCTAACGTACCTCCATTACCTAATAGGTCGGCAGATTCGTTGCCTTCAGTTGTTAAGTTTGCATCTGCTCCAGCATGAGTTTGGCGTCCACCACCTCCGCCACCACCAGCAGCGACAAGAAGTTCTCCTGTAGTAACATTCCAAACAAAGCTACCACCACCACCACCAGGGGAAGCATTATCTTCGGTCGTTACACGTGTGTCTTCTCCCATTTGACCTACAATAATACGTATTACATCACCTGCTGTTAAGCTAAACTCTCCTTCTACTTCTGCACCCTTTCCACCAGGAAAACCAATAGAATATCTTTGTTTACCTCCTGCTGCACCGATAGCATTAATCAAATATGTTCCTGTTGTAGGTACAACAAACTCTTGAATACCTCCAACTGAAGTTACAGTTCCATCTAAATAGCTACCAGCATAAGCAGCATCAAGTTGTGCTTGTGTTGGTCCTGAAATTCCTACAGCACCTGCATTTGTGAAATTAAGTGGTGGAATGATGACACCCTCACAATTATCAGTTACTGTCAGTGGTATCCAGTTTATAACTGCTCCACATACACCATTATCATTATTTACTGAAATATCAGAAGGACAGTTTGCAATAACAGGGGGAACATTATCTGTAACAACCACATCAAAAGAACAAGTGCTAGAGTTTAAAGCAGCATCTGTAAAGGTGTATGTTACTCTAGTAGTTCCTACAGGAAAAAGATCACCAGGATTATGTGAACGTACTAATGTAGGTGTACTACAATTATCTGTAGCTGTAGGTTCTGTCCAAGTTACAGCAGCTTCACAGGTGGTAGCTCCTACTGCTGTTGTACCAGTTATTGTTCCTGTAGGGCAACCTGAAATGACAGGTGCTTCTGTATCAATTACTGTTACAGTTTGTGTTGCTGTTGTAGTATATCCATTAGAAAATATAGCAGTCCAAGTAATTACTGTAGAACCAAGAGGTAGTGGGTCTGGCGCATCATTCGTCAAGCTAGTAATAGTACAGGTAGCTGTAGTAGTAGGTGTACCTAAAGCAACACTACTAAGTTCTGCTCCACAACCTAATGTAGTAGGTATATTATTTATGTCTGCTGGAGCTGTGATAGTTGGATTTTCTACGACAACTGTAGCTGTGGTAGAGTTTGTACAACCACCTACTACAGTTGCTTCATAAGTTACTGTATAAACACCAGGTGTTGTATAAGCATGAGAAACAGCTCCTCCACTTGTATCTATAGGGCTACCATCCCCAAAATCCCAAGAATGTGCAATTGTACTAACTACTTGATTAGCAAAAATATTATCCAACCCCCAGTTATCAAAACCAGTTCCTGAGTGGTTTGGTTGTATCCAACGAAACATGGTAGAGGTTGTGTGTGCAGCAGGTGGAATAGCTATATTCATTAATACCCAATCATAACCTATTGCTCCACCTGAAATATCTGCAGGGTCAAAGTATTGAATATCAGTCCAATTTGAACCTCCATCAGTAGAATATTGAAGAAATACTCCTTCAGTAGCATCTACATTTTCACAACCAGGTTGAGGGTCATCATCTCCAAAATCAATTTCAAAGATAAGACTTCCCCCTGTCGATACATCTATGGCATTAGTTCGTACAAAACGAGGAACACCCGCTCCACCTGCAGCCGACCAAAAATAATCTGTGCCATCAGGTGCTGGATTAAAACAAGGCTGACCAAGTGTAAAAGCAGAAGCTACCCAACCTGTAGGAAAAGTAGAGCCATTGAAGTCAAAAGCTGTAGCTACACCTAAACCTGAACCTGTAAAGTTTATCGCTTCGTTAGGGCAAGCTGTACCTGTAGGAGTTATAGAAGTGATTTGTGCATTACATTGTGCCTGTGCTTTTTGTGTAGTGCCAATGCTACAACAAAGAAAAATTAGGCTTGTAAGAAATATAAAAAGTTTATTTATAGAGTACATTTGTTTCAAAAATATTTTGTTTAGAGAATGAAAACCTTAAAAAACTCAAGTGTAATATTTGTCAGAGCTGTAGGAACAATTTTACCACGTTGTCCTGTAAAACGATAGTGGAGTGCTAGAAAGCTTCCTTCTTTTGCTGTTGGTAGATATCCTTCTGTGTGTTGTCCTGCTTTTATGATAAGCCCTACATGATGCTCACCACTTTTAGGGTCATAAATCTCTGTGCCATTGTTATACTTTAAACGATAATCCCAATTTACAGCTACATCATGGGAATTAGTGTTTTTTACACGCAATACATAATATTCAGATTGATTTTGTTGATGGTTACGTATTTGATACTCTACACGAACACCTTCTGTTTCTTTGAGAAGTCTCCAATCTGGTTGTTGAGCATAGGTGTGGGTAATAAAAGCTATAAATAGCAGTATACTGAAAGTTAGGTTTTTTTTCATAAAATATTTATAAGATGGATGTTTAAGGAAATCTAATAATAGATGTAATTAGGATATGGCTTTTGAAATTAAATAGCTTACTTTAAAGAATGTAAAGGTTGATGTATTTTAAATGTGTATACTTTGTAATTTTCTTTGTTTTAAATTTTATTTTTTTTGTTATTCTTGTGATAATTTAATAATTAATTCAACTCTTGAAAGGGATTGGTAAATGTAATTTTTTACTGTCAAGGTGCAAAGGTATGAAAAAAAATGTGATTAAGAGTTAAAATGTGAGATATTTAAAAGTATTACCTTTAGTATTTACAGATTACTCAATTATAAGTGTATGAAGTACTTAGTAAGTTTTTTTACTTATTTTTATTTTCGAAATTCAGCTGAAACACTAATTTCTATTTAATATTAGGCAAGGATAGAGTTAGGTTTATTTTTTATAATTTCGCCTTAATTTTTACAAGTAAGTACTCAGATTAAATATAAAATAGTGGTGTCTTTGTAATTAAGACGTAAGAAGTTATATTATACGGATTCTTGAAACGCTTTTTTATTTTGCATATCAAAGTGATAGTGTTTTGTAAATATGCTAAATAGTAATAAGCTATAAAGACACAGGTGTAAAAATTAGAGAAAATCCATTTTTATTTACAAAATTCTAATCCTATTTTTGTCTGAATTATGTCCTCAATCTTTTTTTTAGCCCAATCCTCTCATAAAAAGTGAATCGTCAAGAACTTATCTCTCAAATAAAAACTAAAAAATCGTATCTCTGTGTTGGTTTAGATAGCGATATTCAAAAAATTCCCGCTCATCTTTTGAATGCACAAGACCCTATTTTTGAGTTCAATCAGCGCATTATTGATGCAACAGAAAAGTATGCAGTGTCTTACAAACTCAATACAGCATTTTATGAAGCCTTAGGAACAAAAGGTTGGGAGAGTCTCCAAAAGACGATTGAATACTTGCCAAAAGATGTTTTTATAATTGCTGATGCCAAACGTGGCGATATTGGAAATACATCTTCACAATATGCTAAGGCTTTTTTTGAGAACTTGAATAGCGATGCTGTTACAGTTGCTCCTTATATGGGTGAAGATTCTGTAAAACCGTTCCTAGAAATAGAAAATAAATGGACAATTTTGCTTGCTCTTACTTCCAATATAGGAGCGCAAGATTTTGAAATGCTAGAACTCAAAAATGGCAAGAAACTCTATGAAGAAGTCTTAGAAAAAAGTCAGCAGTGGGGGACAGAAGACAATCTAATGTACGTAGTGGGTGCAACAAAAGCAGAATATATTGCCAATATTAGAAAAATTATTCCAAACCATTTTCTTTTAGTTCCAGGGGTAGGAGCGCAAGGAGGAAGCCTAGAAGAAGTTTCAAAAGCTGGAATGACAAAAGACTGTGGACTTCTCATCAACTCTTCTCGCCAAATTATTTATGCCAGCAAGGATAGAGATTTTGCAGAAATGGCTGCCCAAAAAGCAAAGCAAATGCAGCAGGAAATGGCTTTACAGTTAGCAGTAACCAGTTAGCAGTAACCAGTTTTATGACTTGGTCGCCATTGTATTTTTCATTCATCACTAATCACTAAACACTAATCACTAATCATTTAAAACATTACCAAATTGATAAAGAGAAATGGGACAAATGTATTTCTAATTCAAAAGAAAATGTTGTTTATGCTTTTTCGTGGTATTTAGATTGTGTTGCCCCTAGCTGGGAAGCTCTTATTTTAGAAAAAAATAACGAATACGTAGCTGTATTGCCTTTGCCTGTTCGAAAAAAGTACGATATTTCGTTTTTAGAACAACCTCTTTTTGCCCAGCAGTTGGGTGTTTTTTCTACTCAAAAACTTTCTGATTCGGAATTTGAAATTTTTCTAATTTTACTCAAAAAGAAATTCAAACTTGTTTCAAATTACCCTTTCAGTATTTCAAATTATCAAGAGTATAGAAACTCATTTGATAAAATCTTTGAAAAGCAATCATTAAAAAAATATTGTACGCATCATCTTTCTTTGCTACAAGAGTATGCCCAGATTCGTCAGAAATATAGCCGAGATACAAAGTACAGAATTAATCAAGCTCAGAAACAAAATTTTGAGGTTTTGGAAAGCAGTGATATAGATTTACTTTATACCTTTTTTGAAAGAAGCGTTTTTTTAGAAGATGGAATTTCTAAAGAAGCAAAGCCAATACTCAAAAATTTGTTTGATGTTTTAAACAATAAGAATATGACAACCTTATGTTATGTCAGAAACCAAAATAAGGAAATATTGAGTGGCGTTTTGTTTGTAAAAGATAAAACGATATATCAAAATAAAACCATTATAAAGTGGATTTATCTCTTCAACGCAGCTAATACTAATATAAAAGAAAGAAATGAGAGCAGAAGATGGTTTTTAGACAAATTTATTAGAGAAAACAGCTATCAAAAAGATAATTTTGGAAGCGAAAAAGTCAATAAGGAGAATATTTTAGATTTTGAGTCAGCACAAGAGCCAAAAGTAGCTCGTTTTTATGCGAGTTTTGGAAGTGAAGAAAAAGTGTTTTATGTTTTGAACTACAACAATCTGTCTGCCTTTATTAAGATTGCTCAAAGAATAGTTCAATTTATTAAAAATAAAATACTATAATAAAGATTTTGCAAGATTAATTTTTTAACTTTTTTCATATTTACTCATCTTTATTACGCTTTACACCTTTTTTTTTCTATTTTTGTAGTGGTTCAAATCAATATCTACTTTGCCAAATTCTTTGGCTATTCCCTTAGTTTACGTGCTGATTAGCCTATGAACAAAAATTTTACTTGTCTTTTATTTCGTGAAAAATAGTGTATCAGAAAATAATATTTTGT
Source organism: Bernardetia sp. (assembly GCF_020630935.1). NCBI lineage: Bacteria > Pseudomonadati > Bacteroidota > Cytophagia > Cytophagales > Bernardetiaceae > Bernardetia > Bernardetia sp. The sequence goes on along the minus strand of NZ_JAHDIG010000016.1, from coordinate 55,791 downwards.
CTAACTAAAGAGTGATACCTTTCAAGTAAAAAAGATATGATGAGGCTTAGTCCCTTCAGCTTTCAAAACTAAATATATATTTGAAATTTTATTTTATAAAACTAAATAATTGTATGCAAATACGTAAAGTTCTTGCAGCCATTTTAGGTTGCTTTGTAGTGAGTTTTCTCTACTCCAATTATAATACTTCATTAGCTCAAATTGGCTTAGATTCTACTGGTCGTAGAGTAATCACAACGGCAGTTCCTATCCTACTTGTAGGACCTGACTCTCGTGCTGCTGGTATGGGCGATTTGGGCGCAGCTACTTCTCCAGATGCAAATGCAGCACATTGGAATCCTTCAAAATTAGCTTTTATAGAAAATGACTGGTCGTTTGGCGTTTCATATTCTCCATGGTTACAGAAATTGGTAAATGATATGTGGTTAGGTTATGTGAGTGGTGTAAAACGCATTTCCAAAACACAGACTGTAGGAGTTTCTTTCCGTTATTTTGATATGGGAAATCTTCAGTTTACAAATGATAGAGGTGAGCCTTTGCAAGATTTTAATCCTCGTGAAGCAGCCATTGATGCCACTTTTGCACAACAGCTTTCTAAAAAATTAAGTATTGCTGGTACGTTTCGTTTTATTCATTCCAATTTAGCAGGAAATGTAACCAATGGAACGCCTAACACAAATACTCGTCCAGCCAACACAGGTGCAGTAGATGTTTCGATGTTTTATAAAAGCAAACTTAATTTTAAGAGCTTTGAAGGCGACTGGGCATTGGGTGCAAATATCTCAAATATTGGTGCGCCAGTTACTTACAACGATGCCTCACAACAAGACTATTTACCTGCTAATTTGCGTATCGGAACAGCTTTCAACGGACAGTTTGACGAGTTTAACAAACTTACTCTAGCCTTTGATATAAGCAAACTCCTTGTACCAACACCTGAAAATACGGCTTCAAATGGAGCAAACGACCCTGTTTTATCTTCTATTTTTAAATCTTTTGGAGATGCGCCAGATGGATTTGGTGAAGAAGTAAAGGAAATGATTTTTGCTGTGGGTGCTGAATATTGGTATGCCGATTTGATTGCTCTTCGTGGTGGTTATTTTCACGAAAACCAAGAAAAAGGAAATCGTCGTTATTTTACAGTAGGTTTAGGCTTGCGTTACCAAGTATTTGGTTTTGATTTCGCTTACCTTATTCCAAACCAACAACAACATCCTTTGGCTGACACTATTCGTTTTTCTCTTTTATTCAATATCAATAAAGGAGATAAAATAGATACTCCCGAAGACGGAGCTGCTAACTAAAAATGATACAACCAAGTTTCTATCTTGATAGAAACTTGGTTTTTTCTATCATAGAACTTGTTTAAGAATGATTTTCCAGTGCAAGATTTCATCTTGTGCTTACTTTTTCGTCAGCATATGCTGACAAAAAAGTGTATCCAAGCATAATGCTTGAACGATAAACAATAAAACAAAACCCATTCTATACCTAATTAAAGGTACTTTTTCTATTGGCTTCGCCGACTTTCAGGTCTTAAACAACTTTATAAAAAAAATCAACATTCACAGTCTATGAATTAAAATTTACTTGAATTATAAAAAACAACTTCCGAATTATCATAATCAACCCTTTCGTCTGATTAATTCATTTTTTTATTTCTGATTTAAGTAAATTATGCAAGCAATTAAAATTTGGTGTATTCTTTCTATTGTATTTTTTCTCTCTATTTTCCTTGAAGTGAAAGCTCAAGTAGTTACAAATCCAACCAACCAGCAAATTATAACTGCTGTTCCTTCGTTATGTTTCTCCCCTGATGCTCGTGCCAGTGGAATGGGAAATACAGGTATTGCAACCTCTGCTGATATAAATGCTACTTTTTGGAATCCGTCAAAACTAACTTCTCTTGAAAAAGAGTGGAACTTTGGAGCTTCTTATTCGCCTATGTTAAGGCGTATAGTGGATGATATTTGGTTAGGGTATTTTTCAGCAGCCAAAAAACTAAATGAGAAACAAACTATTGCCATTTCTTCTCGTTATTTTGGAAAAGGAGATATTATTTATAACAATTCATTAGGACAGACACAAGAGCTTTCATTAGGGCGTGACTTAGCTATTGATGCAACTTTTGCTCAAAAAGTATCTAAAAAATTAAGCCTTGCAGGAACATTCCGATATATCAATTCTGAACAAGCTATATTTGATACACAAGGAAATCCTTCTGTTGAATCACATCATACAGGAGCAGTAGATATTTCGGCTCTTTATGAAAGTGGATTTACGATAAAAGAAAAACAAGTAGATTGGAATTTTGGCGTAAATATTTCAAATATCGGTGCGCCTATCGTAGTTCAATCTGTTGTGAAAGAATACCTGCCTGCTAACTTAGGTATCGGAACAGCTTTTACCAATCATCTGAATCAAGATAATCTACTCACGTTTACGTTTGATGTAAATAAGCTGTTAGTCCCTACACCAAATCCTTCTAATCCAACGCCAACACAAAGTGTATTTTCTTCTATTTTTAGTTCTTTTTCTGATGCGCCCAATGGCTTTAGAGAAGAAATGCAAGAACTTATTTTGTCTTTAGGAACAGAATATTCTTACAAAGATAAATTAAAACTAAGAGGTGGATATTATCAAGAAAGTAGAAACAAAGGCAACAATCGTTTTGTCAGTTTGGGAACTGGTTATGAACATAAATTTATCGAATTAAATGTTTCTTTTATAAAAGCAACAACAGACAATTCTATCTATGATGAAACGTTTCAAGTTTCTATGATTTGTTCTTTTGATTCAAAAAAGAAAACACTATAAGCTCAAATACCATACTACTAGGTAAAACGATAATGTTAAAACGGTCTGCCCTTTGGGACTGACCTATTTATTCAGAAAATGTCTGGTAGTATGTTCAAATATATCAAAAAAGCCATTTCTAATTGCTAGAAATGGCTTTTTTTAATTTTGTAGAATACAAATATCTATCTCAAACGGTCTGCACTGCGTACCATATCTTCATCTCTTTTGATAGCACGAATCGCCATCCAGTTGAGCAAGATTGCACCAACAGGTAAGAAAAATCCATAAGCAAAATTACCACCTACTTCTGGAGCAAAAGCTGCTTGCCCTTGAAAAGTTAAGAATACTTCAACAGCAATAAAAACTGCAATGAGAAGTGTACAGAAAAGACCAATTTTCATTTGAAAACGACGATTTTTAAAATTAAAAACATTCCAAAGAGCTAAGAGGGCTGTCAGTCCTGCAATGATGGCAAGATAAACGGTCGTTTGTTCTGATACTACTTCTCCTGAGGAGAGTTCTACCATGTGCATTGTATCTATTTCAATTCGGTTTGTGCCGTCTGATTTTCCCCAAAGTGGTAAAAAAATAGTAACTCCCATCAGAATAGAAACTAAAAACAAAAAAATACTTTGAATACGCTGAATCATAATTTTATGAATTGATTATTAAATAATTTACTTTTGTGGCTGCAAAATTACAGAACTTACCCTTAAAAGTAGTACCTAACCTCAAAACTTTGCCATTTTGTCGGTAAAACTATTCTTCTGAACTATAAAAACACCTTTACTTTATGACTATCAAACTTTTTGAACGAAACCCATCAGAAAACCTAGACGCAGCCTTTTCTATTCGCAGAACTGTTTTTATTGAAGGACAAAATGTTCCAGAAGAAGATGATTTTGATGGATTAGATGAAATAGCAACTCATATTTTAGCCATAAATGAAGAAGACAAAGCTGTCGGTACGGCTCGTTTTAGAGTAACAGAAAAACATAAAGATAGTACGCCAAAGAAAATAAAACTAGAGCGTTTTGCTGTTTTGGAAGAATACCGAGGGCACAAGATAGGACAAAAAATGGTAGAGTTTGCACTTCAAAAAATTAAAGAAAAAGAAGAATACAAGACTGTAGAAAAAATCTATTTACACGCACAACTTGCAGCAGTTTCGCTCTATGAACGTTGTGGATTTGAAAAAGAGGGGGATGTTTTTGAAGAAAGTGGTATTATGCACTACAAGATGATATACAAATTATGATTTGAGAGTTTGTTTAGAAAAAATCGCCTAAAAAACATCTATTCTACTCATCTTTACTTGAATAGAAAAGTAAGCCATTGTTGAATCTTTTGTTGAAAGGGTAAACTTAGTCTCTAGTGGGTTGTGAGACCTTCTAACCATTTCTATAAAGCCAATATTTCCTCCGTAACGTCCATCATCACGAGTAGCACGACGCTGCGAACGATAAAAACTTCTTAGTTTTTTACTATTGAGAGAGTTGATATGTTCACAGTGTTTTTTCATTTTTTCTATTTTGCTGGTCTTTATTTTATTAGCTGCCGTAAAAATATACTCTGTATCTGTTTTTTGTACCACCAACATTCCACAGCCTACTTCTCTTCTGTCAGCAATAGAAAACTCTCTTTTTTCAGAATAATGATTGATATTTTGTCCTAATTCTATAATGATTGCAAAAAGACGTTTACTAATCAAATAATCTTCTTCTGTCTCACGCAAAGGCAACGCCATGGTAGCCAAGATAGTTTGAGACATAGCACCTTGATACATCAGAATAACGTCTTTTTGTGTTAGAGAAGGGTATAAATCAAGCATTTTTCAGTGTTCAGTTAGCAGTAATTAGTTACCAGTGAAAGATGTGTAAGCTAGAAGAAATGTATTTATTTTATGTTTAAAGTATTTTTCATTCATCATTTATCACTAACCATTGACCATTATCAATTATAGTCTAATTCCGATAAGAGTAATATCATCTCTCTGTTTTTGATTTCCTTGATGACGAGCCAAATCTTCTTCTAAAATAGTTTTTTGTTCACTCATATCAAAATCTGCATTCTGATTTAAGAGCTGATGTAGTCGTTTCGAACCATATTTTGCTCCTGCTACATTGTTTTGGTCAGTAATTCCATCAGTAAATAAATAAAGTGCATCGCCTTTTTTAGCTGTCATTTGTAGTTGGATAAACGGACGTTTTTTGTTTTTTCTCCATCCACCAATAGATTTTTTATCGCCTTTCAAAATATGAGATTCACCTCTGCTTACCCAAACGGCATGGCGTTTTGCTCCTGCAAAAACAATTTCTCTTTCTAGGGTATCTTCCTCTAAAGCATCTATTCTACATAGAGAAACATCCATTCCATCATCGTTTTTAGAGTCTTCTTGCTTGAGAGCATTTTTTAGGCGCACATGCAATTCATCCAAAATTTTGGCTGGTTCTAAAACATTGGCTTCATTAATAATTTCATTTAATAATCTACTTCCAATCATTGACATAAATGCCCCTGGAACGCCATGTCCCGTACAATCCACAGAGGCAATAAAAGTACGACCATCAATTTCTCTAAGCCAGTAAAAATCTCCAGAAACAACGTCTTTAGGCTGAAACATAATGAAAGAATCATCAAAATTGTTCTCAAACATATCTTGTGTTGGCAAAATTGCCTCTTGAATTGTTTGAGCATAGCGCAGACTGTCCATAATGCGAACACTACTTTCTTGAATCAAATTTTTAGCCTCGCCCAGTTCAGAATAGTTGTGAATATTGTCTAGTGCAATAGAAACATACGAAGCAAGCCCTTTTAGCAATGTCAGATGACGGTCTGAATATGTGTTTTTTTGTAATGATTGTACGGTCAAAACTCCCACAGGACGGTTTTTGATTGCCAAAGGCAGATAAATCAATGATTTTGGAATGGTATTTCCCACAGCCACCACTTCGCCAGCAACATACTTGGCGTATTCGCTTTGCAAATCTCCTATTTTTACTTCTTTTTGGTTGCGAATTGCCCAAGCAGAAAGTAAAGTCTTGTCTCTCGCAGCATTAAAATCGTAATTGAGTTGGCTTCCTTCAACAGAATATCCTCTAAATTCAATAAGATTACTCTTTTCATTCAAAACACCAATACCAAAACCTGGAGCATCCATTAATGTATTGACGTGCTGATAAAGAACAGACACCATTTGGTCAAAATCTAAGGTTGCCGTAACTTGCTGACCAATATCTGAAAGTACACGAACATTCTGATACGAATTTTCTATTTCATTTCTTTGCTTTGAAAGGTCGTCTCGTTGTGCCATTACTTCGGCTTGTTTTTGCTTCAAAACGGCATTCATATCCAAAATCTGACGGCTTTGGCTAGATATTTCATTATAAGCAATTTGTAATTTTTCTTTTTCTTGCTCTAGCTCGTTGGTTCTCTGATGTACTTCTAATGAAAGACGACTTTTTTGCTTTTGCATTTCTCCATTTCTCCAAAACCAAAACGAGGCTATCGCACTCATAAAAAGCATTGCTAAGGCAATTTTAAACCATATAGCTTCCCAGTAAGGAGGTTTTATATAAATGCGTAAGGTTGCGCCACTTTCATTCCAATAGCCATCACTATTTGCAGCTTTTACCCTCAAAATATATTCTCTTCCTTCGGGTAAATTGGTGTAAGAAGCTGTATGATTTCTATATGAAGTATAGTGCCACTCATCATCGAAACCTTCTAGTTTGTACATATAGACTGTCTTTTTAGGAAGACGATAATTTAGAGCAACAAAATCTACTGTAAAGCTATTTTGTCCATGAGAAAGGGTTATCATATCTGTTTGAGCAATATTTCTACTCAAAATGCCTGTCTCGTCGTTAGCACGAATATCTCTTCCCAAAATTTTGAGATTTGTAAGATAAACAGGTGGAATATAGTTGTTGTCTTTGATGCTATCTGGATGAAAGACTGTAATTCCGTAGGTTGTTCCAAAGATAAGTTCTCCATTTTTTGTTCTCTCTACTGCATTATGATTGAAACGATTACTAGGTAATCCGTCGTTGGCATCGTAGTTTCTAAATACTTGTGTATCGATATTAAATCTTGAAAGTCCTCGGTTGGTACTAATCCACAAATGACGACTATTATCTTGTTCGATAGCATAAATAACACCATCAGGCAATCCGTCTTTTTCTGTATAATGCGTAAAATTATCAGCTTCTTTATGAAAACGGTTCAGACCTCCTCCGTGCGTACCAGCCCAAAGCACGCCTGTTTCATCTTCAAAAAGCGTAACAATATAGCCATTGCTCAAACCACCCGTATTATCATTAGCTTGATTATAGGTAAGAAAATCATTGCTTTGCTTTCTAAAACGGTTTAGTCCATTACTTGTTCCTACCCAAAGAATACCATAACGGTCTTGTAATAATGCCCAAATTGAGTTATCACTCAAGCCAGAACCATCTCTTTCAGTATATTTATGAACCTCTTCCGATTTGTCTTTTATGGCATATAATCCATTATTTGTTCCTACCCAAATATCGTTATACGTATCTTGCATCATTGTCCAAATACTATTTTCTGCCAGTTGAGGGTCAGTCTTTGAAGGTTTGTTAGCAAGTTGAGTGAGGTCAAAAGGAATTGCTTCAGAGGTAGAGTTACCAGCCGAACCAAGCGATTTGAGAGAATATTTATACAATCCATCTTGTAATGTCCCTATCCATAAATTTCCTTTTTTATCTTCTAAAAGACTAAGAATATGTTTGCCACGAAGTCCTATTTTATCACTAATCTTGATAAGTTCCCACTGAGTAGATTCAGGTTTGGGCATGTAAACATACAATCCATTTTCTGTTCCTAGCCATGTATTGCCCAAATAATCTTGTTCTATTGCCCATATTTCTTTCTGTAAATTGTGAGCTACATACTGCAATGGAATAGGATAATTGTAGAAAACTTCTTTTTCCTCATCATATTTATTTAATCCATCATACGTTCCTATCCATATAATTCCACTTCGGTCGTGATAAATGGTTTGTACAATATCATCACTCAACGAATATTGTTCAGCATCATTTTTTTGAATATGTATAACCTGATTGGTTTTGGCAACAATACGATTGATTCCTCCTCCGTACGTGCCTATCCAAATATCTCCTTTTTGGTCTTGTGCTATTGTTTTTACAATATCGTTGCTAAGAGGATATGGAGTAGTTTTGGTAGAATATTTTTGGAATTTTTCTCTTTTTGCATCCAGTCTGAATGCTCCTTCTTGTGTTCCAATCCAAAGATTTCTCTTTTTATCTTCAAAAAAAGTATAGACAGGAAATTGTGTAATTTGTTCATCATTGATGAATACAGAAGTAAATGCTCTACGTTTTCTATCTAGTTGGTAAAGTCCACTTTCTGTACCTACCCAAAGCGTACTGTCATAATCTTCATAAAGAGCCAACACAGGAGCATCTGTCAAGCCATTATATTCTTGAGAATATTCTATGCTATTATTCAGTTTATCATAAATCTTGATTCCATTTTCTGTTCCTACCCAAAGAATGCCATAACTATCTTGAAAGATACTTCTGACAGTACGCATATTCAGATTAGAAATTCTACTTTCTTTTAGTCTATATTGTACAAAACGGTCTTGAGTGAAGTCATATTTATTAATTCCATTTGTTGTACCAACCCAAAGCACTCCGTTAGCATCTTGATGTAGAGCTGTTACCATTCCACCCGAAAGAGAGGAAGAATCTTCTGCAACGTGTGTATAATTTTTGAACTCATATCCATCATAACGACTAAGTCCATCGCCTGTACCTACCCACAAAAAGCCACGAGTATCTTGCAATATAGTTGTAACATTGTTTTGAGCAAGTCCATCATCGGAATTGAATTTCTTAAAGCGCAAGTTCATCATGGCTTGTGCCTGTTGCATTTGCTGAACTTGAAGGTTTTGAGAAGAAAGTTGTTGAGCAAATGAGAAGGTGCTATTTCCAAAGAAGAAAAATAGTATAAGGAAAAAATATTCAGCAGATAAAAATAATAGAATGCTATTAAAATGCTTTTGTAATTTTATAGAAGAAGATAGCAATTTCATGATTCAAATAATTAGTTGCGAGTAGGCTCGTAGGAAATAGGATATTTAGTATCTTTTATCCAGTACTTTTCAAACTTATAGCCATAAAGACACCATACAATCTATATGCTCGGTAAATAATCTGAAATAATCGACGAAAAAAAAGACGATAACTATTTGTAAACTAGCTACTTTTTACAAGTTGCTTCCCTAAAAAGGCAAGTTATTTGCTACAATTTGATTATATCATTAATATACAACAAATTGAGCAAAACAGCGTTCAATAAACAAATTTCATATACTTACAATTTGTTATGGAGTTTTTATGTAATTTTGCAATGCTAGTGTTTGCAATCATCAGACTCAAACTAAAGATATTTCATACTTCTAAAATTCTACTCCTATGAAAATTACTTCAATCAAAAATCTTCGCAGAGCTTCAGCAATCATTGGTTGTCTTTTAGTAATTACGGCTAGTTCTTGTGCTTCTTACAAAACATGTCCTACTTATGCTAAAAAAACAACTACAACTGTTCAAGATTCTGCAATAAATAGCTAGTCTTATCACATTAGCTTACAAAATACAATCGAAAATCCTTGCTTTACAAAAAAGTAAGGATTTTTTTATTGTCTTATTTTTAGGCTATGTGACTGACAAAACGACATTTTAAAGGAGTGTTTTTAACACTATATTTTATAATCCGTCTTAAAAAATGACTGCTTTTTGTTTATTTTTATTAGCGATTCTTAGAAATTGTTAATCTGTTTGGCAGTATTTGGAATTAGTACGACTTTAGCAATACAGACAGTGAATTAAGTAACTTAATTAGTTAATTTCAGAACTAAATATACGTAAGGCAGTTAATAGCAAAATAATCTACTGTCCAAATTTATACATCTATCAATTAAAAAATTTAAGTAAACTAACTAAAACATTATGAAACAAATAGGATTATTCTTTCTAGCTCTGCTTTCTGCCATTGTGGGTGGAGGCGTTGCTTTAGGTGTTTATTTGAGCTTTTATGCACCAGAACAGCAAGTCAATTTTACGACGACAAACCAGCCAGTTGTTCAGACAGGATTTGGTAATCCCGACCCTGTTAGTCCGACGTTTTCTCCTCAAAGTATCAATTTTGTAGAAGCTGCCAAACGAGCTACACCAGCCGTAGTACATATCCAGACTTTTGGAAATCCTAGTCAAATGAGTAACCGTCAGCAACAGTCTATGGAAGATCTTTTTAGAGACTTTTTTGGAGAACAAATGCCAGATAGAAACAGAAATAATAGTGGAGAAGTAAGAATGGGTTCTGGTTCGGGAGTAATTATTCAAGACAATGGATATATCGTTACCAATAATCACGTAGTAGAAAATGCTACTCGTATTGATGTTGTGATGAATAATCAACAAAGTTATACTGCCGAACTTATCGGTACAGACCCAAGCACTGATTTAGCACTTTTAAAAATTGAAGCAAACGAGAAATTACAAAGCGTAGATTTTGGCAACTCTGATGCCTTGCAAGTAGGCGAATGGGTACTTGCTGTGGGAAATCCGTTTGACCTTACTTCTACTGTAACAGCTGGGATTGTGAGTGCTAAAGCGAGAAATATCAATATTTTGCGTCGCCGAGATGGATTAGGCATTGAAGCATTTATTCAGACAGATGCTGCTGTAAACCCAGGAAATAGTGGAGGCGCACTTGTAAATGCAAAAGGCGAGCTTGTTGGAATCAATACAGCGATTGCTTCTACTACTGGTTCATTTGCAGGTTATTCATTTGCTGTTCCGACAGCTATTGTTAAAAAAGTAGTAGCTGATTTGAAAGAGCATGGTATTGTTCAGCGTGGACTTTTAGGTGTTCAGATTAGAGATGTTACAGCAGAACTTGCCAAACAAGAAGACCTCTCTGTAGTACGTGGAATTTATATTGCTGGTGTAACAGAGAATAGTGGTGCAATAGAGGCTGGCTTAGAAAAAGGAGATGTAATCATTGAAGTAGATGGCGTACAAGTAAATACTTCAGCACAGCTTCAAGAGCGCATTGCACGTAAGCGTCCAGGAGATAAAGTAGAAGTAGTTTATCTTAGAGCAGGAAAAGAGAAGAGTGCAAATGTAGAACTCAAAAACCGTTTGGGAACTACCGAACTGGTTACTAATGAGGCAGGAAAACTTATGAAAATTGAAACTTTAGGCATAGAAATTCAAGATATTTCTGCTGAAGAAGCTACTGAAATAGGAATGAATGGTGTGAAAATAGCTTCTATTAAAAATGGAAAGTTTCAAGAAGCAAGAGTGCCAGAAGGTTTTGTGATCACGCATATAGATAAAGAAAAAGTAGATACTTCGGCAGATGTAATCCGTCTGTTAGAAGGAAAAACAGGAGGTGTTTTGATTGAAGGCTTCCATCCAACAGGCAGAAGAGGATTTTTTGCGATTGCGATGTAAAGTTTAGTTTTTTATCTATAAGAATAAATCTCCTACTTAATGACTTTTAAGTAGGAGATTTTTGATTATGTAATAGTAGTATTTCAGTTACTTAAACTGAGTTTTTCTATACTTTTTCCAACAACGTTGATACTTTCCATATTTTGAATTGTTAGTTTCGTATCCGTGTGGAAAACAAAAAGAACAACCTCTGGTATTACCATTTAGTATGCGTGATATTCTTACATTTGATATTTTGATAGGATAATCAATCATTCCAAATTCGTTGATTCCAAAGGCTTTTTTGAGTGATTTTTTATTTTTCATAATGCTATTGTATTGGTTTAGAACTCAATACAAAGCACCTTTTAAGTAGTTGAGTAGTACAATTTAGTTTATAAAAACTATTGTCAAGGTCTGTTTTTTTCTTCGAAAAGATCCTTGACAAAGTTAAAATTCAACTTTTTATAAAATTGCACTAGCTTTTGAAAATAACAAAATTATACCAGCTAACTACTTAAAAGGGAAAAAGCTGATTTCATATTTTTTAGTGTATGCTATCCCCAACAGAGACTATCACAAAACAGTTCAGTATCATACTCTACTCAATCCTCCCACGTTCTTCTTCGGTAGCCGTCTTATGCTTTCTAGCAGACTTTACTTACTTGCTACCAAAGTTGTAGCTCAAATTGATTCTGAACTGACTAATTTATTTTACATTTTGTAACATTGATAGCTTTTCGAATAAAAAATTGTTTTTTGATAACTTGTATCCTCACAGGCTTACAAAGCAAACAAAAAACTCTTTCTAAATCAATAGAAAGAGTTTTGTAGTAGTAGCATATCTTTTAAAATAAGAGTGCTATAATTTTTATTTCTTCACAAGACGTTTCCACGTATCAGTACGTCCAAACATAGACACACCAATATAACCACGCCCATCTACAATGTCAGTATTTTTCTTGTCCATTGTCATTTCAAAGCTATAATCAGAGCCATTATTAGGGTCATAAATGCTTCCATTTTCCCACTTTAGCTCATTAGCAGTACCTGTAAACTCTAAATCTCTCATGTTTGTCATACCTAATATTTTTTGAGAGCGTTTTGATTCGTCTGGGTTATTTACGTCTAAACGAGGAGTTCCGTCATCATTATTTTTTTCTTTGAGCCATACGATACGACCATAATATTTGTCTGGAGATTGTCCTTTACCTTTATCGCCTTTTGAGATACGAATAACAGAACGTCCATTGCTTGGCTTCCAGTTACCCACTAAAATATCACCTGGACTTTCGTCGCCTGTTGGTGAGTAGTATTCAACGGCTGTCCAGCTAGTCATAACAAACAAAGAAGCAAAAAGAGCGATGAATAAGATATGAAGTTTTTTCATAATGAGATTTAAAATTAAAGTGTTGTCTGAATAGGTTTTAATTAAAAACAGTATTTAATAAACTGTATAAAGTAATAATTTAACTGATTTATATATGAAAAATCCAAAAACTGTGCCGTTACGAAAAAACACAGTTTTTGGTAAAATAAATTATTATAAATCAAGGACTTACAAAGTTAAGACCAATACGGAAATACATTGGTAAGCCTAAACTTCCCACAGAAACTTGGTTGCCATCGTTACTACCATCATCTTCCAAATCGAAGCGATAAGCTGGAGCTACACCTGCTTGTAAATTTAGGCGAATAAAGCTAGAAAGAGCTTGGTTGAGCATAATACGACCACGAATTTCAGACTTTCTAAGTTCGTAGTTGTTTGTTGGGAAAAGGTCTGATGCACTAGGAGAGTTTTGTAATAAATAGCTTTGTCCTTCCAATTCATATCCGAAGTTGATAGAAGAAAGAGCAGAGAAGTTGTAACGAATACCACCACGGGCAGGTAACAACAATTCCATTCCCCATTTTTTGTTAAAGGTTTTGTTCCAAAGGAAAATAGGAATATGTAGCAGACGTCCACCACGATACGTACGAGTAATACCAATAGCAATATTTTGATTATCACTTTTCTTCCAACCATAAAGAACAGAAGCTGTATATTTCATCTTGCCAAAGTCTGGCTCAACTTCTCCGAAATCATAAGTTCCGAAAGTATAATTTCCGTTGAGTGAAGTAGCTGCTTGAAAAATCAAGAAGTGTTTTTCATCCAAAGGTTTGAAAGCCAAAAGTCCTAAGGTAGCCGTACGAAGACCATTATTGTTCAATGCAACAGCTAGAGGGTCTCTTCTATCTACGGTTTCAAAATCATAACGACTTTCCCAGTAAGAAAAAGTTGCATTCAGAATGATATTACTTTTAGAAACTAAAGGAACATTAGCATCTAAACGAACGCCATGATTTAAGTTGATAGGAGAATTATAAGTAAATGTGCTGTCGCTATCATCTGAGTTGGTAGATTCTAGTTCTGCACCAAACATAAAATCATAACTCAAACCAATAAGTGTAGTCGGATTGAGGTTATTGATTTTGTTGTTACAAAAAACTTTGATTTCAGTATCGTCAGCCTCTTCAAAGCCTTCCATGTCAAACTCGTCTAGCTCATCGTCAGCTTCAATAACGTCGCCTGTATCTACTTGAGCAGTTGCTATAAAGGGGCTGCTCCAAAAACAAAAGCAGCACAAAAAGGCAATAGCGAAAAAACGGTATCTTTTATTCATTTTTATAAGGTTTGTGTGTAATTTTGTAATAATTAAAATAAGAACTTGTTTAAGAATGGTTTTCTAGCGCAAGATTCCATCTTGTGCTTGCCGTTTCGTCAGCATATGCTGACGAAAAAGTGCGTCCAAGCAGAATGCTTGAACGAGAAATAATAAATAAAATTTACTCTATACTTCATTCAAGCTACTTTTTTCCATTCTTAAACAACTTCTAAGTAAGAACAAAACTCATTTCAGAATTAGTAATTATCTCACTAATATATTAACATTTCTTTAAAAAACTACTACTAAAAATAAAATTTCGCAAAACGTGTTTCTAGCCAAACAACAAATCAATAGATTAAGATAGGATAAATGAATCATTGGTAGAGACACTGACAAGAGTAGAAAACAACAACAGAAAAACAAGGAAAATCTGTTACTATACAGAGTTGAAATTATTCATTTTTAAATTATCCATCATTCATTGAGTACCATTTTTATAATCATCTTTACGCTTTCTCTTATCCTCATCAATACACTGGTGGGAGTCTATGTAGAGCGAAAAGTTTCTGCTTTTATACAAGACCGTATCGGACCTACCGAAACAGGCAAATTCGGACTTTTACAAACGTTTGCTGATGTAGTGAAGCTGCTTTTTAAGGAAGATGTTATAAGCAAAAATACAAATCGTTTTTTGTTTAAGTTTGCCCCTATTTTGGTTTTTATGGCTGTTTTTGCAGGGTTTGCAATTGTTCCTTTCTCTGTAAACTCTGAAAGTAAAATGCCACTAGGAATTTTGATTTGGCTAGGCATTGTAGCTTTAGATGTAATAGGAATTTTGATGGCAGGTTGGGCTTCTAGCAATAAATTTTCGCTCTATGGTGCTGTACGTTCGCTTGCTCAAATGGTTTCTTATGAGTTGCCTCTAGGTCTTTCCATTCTTTGTGTGGTAGTTTGGAATGGCTCTTTAGACTTGCAAGAAATTAGCCTTAGGCAAGGCATTTTTTCAGACATCACAACACATTTATTTGGTATTTCATTTTTAGGAATAGAAACACAAACTATTGGAGGAATTTTGTCTTGGAACATAATCTCTATGCCTTTTTTCTTTATTGTATTTCTTATCTTTTTTATCTCTGGACTGGCACAAGCCAACCGAACACCTTTTGATATTCCAGAAGCAGAATCGGAATTAGTGGCAGGTTTTCAAACGGAATATTCGGGTATGCGATGGGCATTTTTAATGTTGGCAGAATACGGAATGATGCTTTTGATAGGACTTTTGACAAGCATTCTGTTTTTTGGAGGATGGAACAGTCCTTTTCCGAATATTGGAAGTTTTGAGTTAGCGAATTACACCACTGGAGAAGTCGGACATTTTTCATCATATCTTTGGTCGTTTTTTTGGCTGATGAGCAAAACCTTTATTTTTATCTTGATTCAGATGTGGATTCGTTGGAGTTTTCCTCGTTTGCGTGTCGACCAACTGATGACGATGTGTTGGAAATATTTACTTCCTTTTTCTCTTGGAATGCTTCTTTTGACGGCTTTTTGGAAAGTGTTTTTATAAATACATAGTAGATACATTTTCAATAATAAAAACTAAAATTACAATGCCTATATCAATTAAAGACCATTTCAAATAATTTATTTTTACTTTAAAAATTAAAATTCCTAGACCAAGTCCTATTGAAAACAATATTGCTGAAGTAAATAAAACTGTATCAGGTAATCTTACTATAAAACATATGAAGTGGGGACTAAAATGGTATTTATAAAATAAGTGAATAGTATGTGTCAAGAAAAATAGATTACAAACCACCATAGAACTACCTACAATCTTAGGAGCATACTTTTTAAAAAATATTTCTGTATTTATCATTACTTAATAATTTAAAACTTTACTTTCGTATAGAATAGCTTTTGTATCATAAAAAACGTTTATCACGTTTATAATGCAAGAACTTTCTAATTTTTTTTGAAGAAGAATAAGAATTACTTGATAAAATATGAAGCAAATAATAGTTTTGATTATACTATTTTGGGTAACTATTCCTTTTTGTATTGCACAAATAGGCTACGATGAAAAAGAATATTTCTTAAATGGAAAAGAAGATTATAAAACAGGAAAATATAGAAGCGCACTCTACTATTTTGAAGAAATAAAATCTAAAAATACATCTAATCAAGAAGCAAAATATTATGCTGCCCTCTGTAAATTGCATTTACATTTACAAGAAAAAGCCTTAGAAGAACTTAAAGATGTAGATGCGTCTGAACTCAAGGAAGATGCTCATTATTTTTATTGGCTCTCGGAAGCCTATTTTTTAAACGAACAGTTTGGAAATACCTTAGACGTATTGAAAGTGTATGCTAACGAATACTCTAAAAATAGAATTAAGACATACGATAATCTTCTTACAAACTTGAGAGTTGCTTTAGAGCTCTATCAGACTCCTGCAAATTATATAGTTAGAAATTTAGGACAACATATCAATTCACCCTTTCACGATTTTGGGGTGAGTAAAATACCTTCTTCAAATCATTTGTTGTATAGCAGTAACCGACTAACATTTAAGGAGAAAATCACTGACCGTTACAACACCGAAATTTTTACGCTCTATAATGCTAAAGTAGAAGATAATGGAGCAATAAAAGAGATAGAACAATGGAACAAATCGGAGTCTTTAGATTCGCAATTTAGCGTATTACAGATTTTGAAATATGAGCTTACCAGTAGTGATAAAACATTTCTAATTTCGCAAAATGGCAATTTAAAAATACTGAAACGTAAGAAAGGGGTTTGGCAAACACCAGAGCTCTTTTCACAAACTTTGAGCAATGAAAAAGGTATTCAAGAGTATGCTTACTTATCTAAAGATAAAAAAATATTGGTATTTGCTTCCGATTACAAGTCAAAAGGAAATTATGAATTGTTTGTTGCTACAAGAGAAGATGAAAAAAGTGATTTTGACGAGCCAAAAATCCTGTCTAAACTCAATTCAAAATCAAGTGAAATAACCCCTTTTTTAGATAGAAACAATACACTTTATTTCAGCTCAAATAGAGAAAATACAGCAGGAGGTTTTGATATTTTTAAGGCTGAATACGATACAGCTTCTAAAACGTGGACAGAACCTGTGCTTTTACCCTATCCAATAAATAGTGTTGCAGATGAGTTGTATTTTAGTATTGATGAATCAGAAAGCAGAACCAATCAGTTAGGGTATTTTGTCTCTAACCGTATTGGAGGACAAGGTGGAGATGATATTTATGAAGTGTTCTTTTTTGATTCAGTAGAAGTACAAGGACAGTTTAGTGAGCGTACATTGGAAAAGAATCCAATACAAGATGCAACCATTATACTTAGAAGTAAGAATTATAAGGCAGATAGTACAATGTTTCAAATAAAAACAAATGCTGAAGGTAAATATAGTGTTAATATTCCAATAATTTTGAAAAACAAAGCTAATTCCTATTCTCAAAATTCCTCTAACTATTTGACAGGACAGAATAAAGAAACAGTTTTTGATATGGAAATTCGTTATCAAAACAGATTAGCGTATCAAGACCAAATTGCATTGAATCCGTATTTTTTAGCGCAACGAAATACTAGGAATTATATAATTAATGCTTATTTGTATGTAGAAGAGGAAGGAGTTTACAATGAAAATGAATCTTCTGTCAATAAGAAATTACTACAAAAGTTAATAGATAACTCTAGTAAAAGCATTGTCTTGAAAAATATTTATTTCGAAGCGGGTAAAGCTATTTTGAAGCAGGAATCATATAAAGCATTAGAAAATGTGGCAGCATTTTTAGTAGAAAATAGAAATATTTCACTAGAAATAATTGGGCATACAGATAACATAGGAACAGCAGCTGGAAATCTTACACTTTCTAAGCAAAGAGCGCAATCTGTTATAAATTTCTTAGTAGAAAAAGGAGTAAGTAAAGATAGATTAAAAGCGAATGGTTATGGACAAGAGCGTCCGATTGCCAGCAACGATGACGAAAAAGAAGGGAGGGAATTTAATCGAAGAATTGAAGTGAGAGTATTGGACTAATATAAAAACTATTTTGTTCTGTTTCGTCAGTCTGCTCTATGAGGCTGACCGATGCGATTTTTAGATGTAGTTTACTTTTTATTTTGGTATTATATCTTTCCTTGCCTAATAGAAAAAGTAAAGGTCGTACCTTCTCCTTCTTTGCTTTCTACCCAAATTTTGCCGTTTTGTTTTTCTACAAACTCCTTACAAACCATCAAACCCAAGCCAGTTCCTTTTTCATTGGCTGTACCTCTAGTGGTAACGTGTTCTGATTTGACAAATATTTTTCTTGCTGTTTCTTCGCTCATTCCAACCCCCGTATCTTTGACTGAAATATGAATCATTTTATCGGTTTTGGTATCAAGTTTTGCGCTTACTGTTACTGTGCCTTGTTGTTCTGTAAATTTTATAGCATTACTGATAAGGTTGCGAAGAATAAAATTGAGCAAGTTAGGGTCTGCTTCGGCAATAAGCTCTTCTTTGATTTCAGAAACCTGTAAGTTTATTTTTTTATTTTTTGCTGTGGGTAACAACAACTCAATATTTTTCTGAACATAATCTGTAATCAAGAGAGGTTGTAGTTCTGTTTCCAGATGTCCCATTTGCGCCCTAGACCACTGCAACAGGTTTTCTAAAAGGTCACCTACATTACTCAAAGACTTATCAATATCTCTTGTTACTTTGTTTATTTCTTCTTCTGTAAACGCATTTCTATATGAAATAAACATCTTTAAGAAATTTTGTAGAGTAGCCAAAGGAGAACGCAAGTCGTGAGAAATAATTGAAAACATACGGTCTTTTATGCTATTAGACTGTGAGAGTTCGTTTTCAGATTCTTTTAATAATGAGTTAGTGTTTTCTAAGGCTTCGTTCTGATGAGTTAGTTTTTTAGTTTGTTTTTTTACTTCTAACTCTAGTTTCTGTCTTTGTTTTTCTAAAGAGTTGGTTCGCCAACGAACATAGCTTACCAAAAGCATAAAACCTAAAAATACTAGAAAAACTATAAACCATGTTCTTTTCCAAATAGGTGTAGCAATAGAAAATGAGTAAGTAGCTGGCGTACTAGCCCAAATTCCATCATCATTAGTTGCTAATACTTCAAAGTCGTATTCGCCGTCTTCTAAATGAGAATAATAAGCAAAAGTTTGGCTTGTTGTTTCTGACCAGTTTTTATCAAAACCATTTAATCGGTATTTGAACTTTACTTTTTCTGGATAACGAAATGTAATGGTTTTAAAATCAAAACGTAAGCTATAATCTTCATAAGGCAATACTAAGTTTTCTTCGAAATTACGTTCTTCTCCAAAAATACGAAAACCACTCAAAACAACTTTTGGACGAACTAAATTGATATGGTCGTTTTGTCCTATGTAATGGATAAGTCCTCTAGTTGTGCCAAACCACAAATCGCCATTCATATCTTTTTCTACTGCACTTCTGTTGGCTTCTGTTCCTATAAGCCCATCAGATTTATGATATATTTTTGCTAAGTCATCTTTTGGACGTAACCTCGTAATTCCTTTTCTTGAACCAATCCAGATATTGTAATTTCTGTCAGCAGCAATAAAATAGGAATAGTTGGAAGCCAATCCGTTTGCTGTTGTATATTTTTTTATTGCTTGAGCAGAATAAGCAAACACACCAGAGCCTTCTGAGCCAATCCAAAGGGTGTTTTCAGCATCTTCTGCAAAACAAGTAGCTTTTACTTGGCTAAACTCTGGAATAGCATCCAAAACAGTAAGTTTGTCGTCTTTCCAATAAGAGAGTGTATAGTCTGAAGAGGCTATCCAAATACGATTTTCTCTATCTTTATAAATATTTTGAATACGACTCAACTGTACGGTTTTGGTAGGAAGAATTTGTACGAAACGTTGTTCGTTCTTAACATATTTGAAAAGCCCCCAAGAATTAGTAGCTATCCAAATATTGCCATCATCATCGGCTGTGATTTTATTGATAGTCTTGTCAGGAACATCTCTAACAGAAGACAAAGAATTGGTAGTAGGGTTGTAGATAAAAAGTCCTCTTTTTTCTGTACCTATCCATATTTTCCCCAAAGAATCTTTATATAAAGTTCGGACAGAGGCTTGAGATAGAGAGCTAAGGTAAGGGGAAAAAGTAGTTGAATCTTCCTGTGTTGTAAAAGAAGTAATGCCTTGGTCTGTGCCTAAAAGAAGACTTTTTTCGTTTAGACGAAGAATAGATAAAATATTTTCACTTTTTAATCCGTGTGTATAAGTATAAATTTCAAACATTTCATTGAGCATCTGAATCAGTCCATCGTTTTCTGTACCTATCCAAATACTGCCCTCATAGTCTTGCAAAATACAAGAAATAGTAGAGCTAGGCAGTCCGTTTTTTTGTGTATAATGTTCAATATTTACAACTTTTTCCTCTTTTTTTGTTGATTCTACTCTAAAAAGTCCATCATTTTTTGTTCCTATCCATAGTTTACCCCGTTTATCTTCCAAAATGGAGGTAATATCTGCATTACTAATTTCTTCTCTATTTAAAAACGCCTTTGTTACATCGTTGGCAGAGAAAAAATTATAAATTCCGTGGTTTTTTGTGCCAATCCAAAAACCAATTTGATTTTGTTTTTTTCTTGTAATGGAATGGACTTGAATACCTTTTAATTCTGGAATGTGCTGTGTGAAAATAAATTTTTCGTCTTTGACAGAAGCAACAAAAAGACCACTGTCTGTACCTACCAGAAACTCATTATTAGATAGTTTCTCAAAGACATTACATCTTTCTGTATGAGAGTTTCCTAAAGGAAAATAGGAACTTTGATACTCAAAAGAAGAAGTGTTTTCTTGTGGACTTTCAATATTATTTTCTATATCGTCAAAACTGATTCTGAAAACGCCCTCTCTCTCCGTCAAAGCCCACACTTGCTTTCTATCCACACAAATTTGTTGAATCCTGCTGAGTAGGTTTTGTGTTGGCAAATTGATAATTAGAAGAGAATCGTTTTGTTTGTTGTGATAGGAGAGCAATCCTTGTGGATGTCCGAGCCATGTTCCATTTCTAAGGGAATCTGAGGCGATAGCAGTAATGAAATTATCTGCCAATCCATCGTTTTGAGTGAAAGGTTGCATATCGTGTCCATCAAAACGAGAAAGCCCATTTCCTGTAGCTATCCATAAAAAACCATCCTCATCTTGTGTAATACCATAAATATCTCCTTGTGGAAGTCCTTCATCTACATCATAATGACGCAAACCAATAGACTGTCCATGAGAATATTGTACAGAATTGCAGAACAGTAGTAGAAAGAGAAAGACAAAAGAATGTTTCATGTATTGATATTTAACACAACTATCAAAACTATTCATTTTTTATTAAAATGCAAATACTATTTCTACATAAACATCACATTATAAAATATTACATAACTTTTGTTACTAATTAGTTCTGATATAGCCCCTTAGCTTCTTGAGGTTTTCTATGGAAGAGGCATATTTAAAAATACCATGTCTTTGTTCAAAAGGTAATTCTAAAATAGTAGAGTAGTCTAAATATTCTATTGAAGTAATGATTTGTTGGTTGCCTTGCTCTGGGTCAGAGCCTATTTTTAGCTCTCCTCCAACAGCCCGAACAGCAAAAAACAATTCTACTGCGTGGATAGGCAAATGCACATGCTCATACACACACATAAAATAATCAATTTGGATATGAAGTCCTGTTTCCTCCAAAAATTCTCTTTTGAGAGCATCAGTAGCTGTTTCGCCGAGTTCTACCCCACCCCCAACAGGAGCATAAAAAGGCTGGTTTTGTTCTATACTAGAACTAATACCCCTCATATTTACAGTCAGTAAGTGCCCCTTTTCATTCACACAAATTCCACAAACTCGTGTTCTGACTTTGTTGCCATACAGTTTTTCTAAAGAAGAATCCATTTTTTTATTAGAATTACGAATTTTTATCATTGACTGACTAAAGTTCAAAACAATTATTTCAGAGTGCAATTCCTCACTAATCACTAATCACTAATCACTAATCACTAATCACTAATCACTAATCACTAATTTTACTTCTCCACAACAAAAATCATTCTTTCAGAAATATCTTCTTCAAACTCAGATAAGTCATAATCTCCAAAAATACGTGCTACTGTAAGCCCTGCATCACGAAAATAGCGTAAAAAATCATTTGCTGGAATAGCTTTTACTCGTTCTTGGAAGTGGAAGTTTTTTCCTTGGTCTTTAAATTTAATGTCTTTTACAATAAAGCCGTTTTCAATAGATTTAGATATTTTGAAAGTAATGCCTGCAATTACTTTTTCTTCGTATTCTACAAGCGTTTCAATTACTTTTTTTGTGTTGAAAAAATCTAATACAATTCTACCCTCATTTTGTAATCCTTTTGCCATAGCTGTAATGGCCTGTTGGTTTTCTTTGTCTGTCGGAAAGTATCCAAAACTGGTGAAAAAATTAAGAATGAAATCGAAATGATTGCTTTTATAGACTTCTCTCATGTCGTGTTGTGTAAATTTCAATCTTTCGTTTTCAAATTGTTTGGCATATTGAATGCTCTCCTCCGATAAATCTATTCCTTCTACTGAAAGTCCTTTCTGATTTAGATAAATAGAATGACGACCTTTTCCACAAGCCAAATCCAATATTTTATCGTTTGGCAAAAAGTTGAGGTACAGACTAATATTGTCTATAAACATACGAGCCTCTGTGTCGTCTCTGTCTTTGTAAAGAATGTGGTAGTAGTGAGAGTCAAACCACGTTTTGAACCACTCATTAGAAGAATTGTTTTTATCTGAATTATAATTTGACACGTCTATAAGATAAGTATAAAATAAAGGGTATATGTTTTTCTATTTTTATGTCAATCAAGTAAAAAGAGGCAAAACATCCTAATGAATCATCTCAATATTATATTCCATTGATTACATATTTGTTTGGGAATTGTGCTTTTGTGTTTGTTTTTAGGCAAAAAACAGTTAGTTTAGACTATATTTTTCTAGTGTTTATTTGTCAAGGGGAAAGTAGAAAAAATAAAACGCTGTTCTTTCATTTGGTCAATACTTTTTCACGAGTATTGATACATTTTGCAAATTTATATGAAACAAACCTATCCACCAATAGTTTTTTTAACTTCTACCACTGAAAAATCAGCTTTTTTGGCTGCTGATGCTTCGCTATCTGCACCTCAACGTAAAGGGACGTGCGAACTCATAATGGCATCAGAGAATATTTTTTCAGAAGTATTTCAGCGTTTGGATGAGAAAGAATTTAGTGAAAGGCTATTTATTTTTCACTGGGTAGGTGATTTTAATGATTCTACTTTTATAGAACAACTGATTCGCCGTCTTTCAACGATGCCAAATTTGGCGTGTTTAGTTTTAGAAGATATTTTAGTTCCTCCTTCGGCTACTATCGCACATTTGTTGCCCATTACGATTGCTATTTCTAAAAATCAAGATAACGACGAGAATGCCATTTTTAGCAGTTATTTTTATGAACAACTAGCACAAAACAATTCTATAAAAGAAGCCTATAACTACGCATCACGAAAACTTCCCAACACAACTTCGACAATGTTTGTCAAGCCAAGTGCCGAACACACACTTGATTTTACATTTCTACAAACAAAGAAAGAAGAAGAAACTCCCAAAACACCAGAACAAGAAAAAATTGAACGTTTCAAAAAAATTATATCACAAAAATCTCGTTTTTCAGCCTTTTCTAAGCCAGAACTATTACTTTCTGAAAGAGAAATAAAACTCTTTGAAGAATATAAATTTGAGCTTGCTCCACTTTCAGATATAGAAAATCAGCTTTATCATAGAAGTGTTAAAAAACTAAATCAGAAAAAAAGACAAAGAAGGTATTTATACAGAACTATCTTTTTCTTAACATTTTTTCTAATGCTTGCTGGACTAGGATTTTGGTTACAACATAGAGAATACCAACGCCAAGCAGAGGCATATAAAATACAAACACGACAACAACAAGCCAATTTTCTGACGTATTTGGGAGACAATATGCAAAAAGAAGATGCCACAAAGGCAATCAGAATGATAGAAAAGGCTGTAAGAGAATACCCAACTCATGCAGCACAAGGTGCGCTATATTCTCATTTTTATACACCAAGCCTATATTATTCTGCTAGAGTTGTTATTGATACTACTGATCCATCAAAAAATGGAGACGCAAATCATACTGTTTCTTCAGACGGACAGTGGTTAGCATATTTTGAGAATGGAAAAGAAAAAAGTGCAATTTTTATACGTTCGTTGCAAGGCGATGTAATAAAGAAAATAGAGAGAAATATAGGAGTAGAAACTATAACATTTTCAAATAGTCTTCCTTATCGTTTGGCTGTGGGGTTTGCAAGTGGGAAAGTAGAAATTTTAGATGTTTATGGGAAAAATTTGTTAGAAATGCAGGCGCATAAAGATACTATTTCTAAGATTTCTTTTTCTAAAGATGATACAAGACTGATTTCTGCTGCCGACACAATGGCTCTTATTTGGACAACATCAGGAGAAGTTTTGGATACGATTAGTGGAAACCGTAGCAAAATTTTGAAAATGCGATTTTCGCCCAACCAAAATACTCTTTTTACAGAGTCGAAAGACAGTGTAGTGGCTGTTTGGGAAGGCTCAAGTTTGCTCTCTACCTTTGAAGGAACACATGCCAAATGGCTTTCTGAAAACTATCTACTTCTTAAAAGTATAGAAAAAAAATCAACTGAAAGGACACTGAAAAAATCAGAAGAAAGTAGTTCGGAGAATAATTTAAAATGGAAAGTTTGGGATATTTCTAACAATAAAATTAAAAAAGAACTTCAAAATCCAAAGAAAATAATTCCTCAAGATTCGACTTCTTTTTGGGTAATCGATGATAAAAATACGCTTACAAGACATTATTTTGAAAACGATTCGGTTACGTTATGGCAAAGAGACGTAGCTTATTTTGCAATGCACAAGGGCGTTGCTACCAACAAATGGGCTACTATTTCTGAAAAAGGGTTGTGTACCATGCATTTTTCTGATGGTAGTGAAATAACAACGAAACTAGAAGATTTACCTCTGAAAGAACCTTATTTCACACAAGATGGAAATTATTTTATTACTCAAATGGTAGATAATATTACTTTTTGGAGAGCTGTTTCACCACAAATACGTTTTTCAGATAAGGAAAGAGGAGAAAAATGGATAGCTGAAAATGCTACTCCAAAGATGCAGAGCAACGCAGAAAAAGATGTACAATTAGTATATTATTCTGGCAATATTTATCGCTTAACTGACCAAAATGAAAATGCAAAAGCCGAGTTTGCAGCTGATAAAGTATTTTTACACCCTTCTCAAAATTATGTTTTGAGTATAAAAAATCTTGTCGTTACGTTGGATGAATTTGATAAATCTAACTTGGCTTTTAAAGACAGACCTTTCAAAATCAAGAATTTGTTTACTACAAAATCGCAGTATAAAAATGCAGGTTTTGCAGAACAAGGAAGTTTTATTTGGGCAATTACAGAAAAAAATGAACTTCATTTGTTGGATTTGCAGGGAAAAATTGTTCATCGCCAAACAGTAAAGCCAAATACAGAGGTGGTTTGTTCTCAAGATGATAAGCATTTAGGATTGGCTCAAAATATAGCAGGCAGTCTGAAACCTTATAGAATCTTTCATATAGAAACTCAACAAGGTTATGAGTTGGATACTCGCTTAGAACGTGCCAATATCACGTCTCTTTTCTTTTCTCCTGTACAGAATGGGCAGCCTCCTTATTTGGTTTCTGCTTCTGATTTTTGGACAGACTTTTGGGATATGAAAGGGCGTAGAATGAAGGCTCTAAAAGGTGGAAATCCAATCTATGGAAAGGAAATGATTCTGACATCATCGGAAGATAATTTTTATATTGCTACTTTGGGAGTAGATAGAGTGTATCATCAAAAAATAGAAAATCTTCAAAAAGCAGTATTAAGTCCAGATAAAAACTATATCATTTTGCATTTTGAAGATGAGTTGCAAATTTGGAGAACATCGCCTTTTGGAATCATTAAGTGGCTAGAAAAAAACAAAATTTATCAACTCTCTACTCAAGAAGAAAAACAATTATTGCTTAGATAACGTATATAATTGTATGAAGTCAGTTTTTTAAATTAAAAGTAGAAAGCTAGGTTTTCAAATTTATTGATTTCTTTCATTTTTTAAACTAAATACATAAAATGCTTACAGTTTTTTTAGCAAATGCCCTCAATGTTTTGAGTAGTGGTGTAGGTGGTATATTATCACTTCTTCACCTTATTTTAATAGTATATTGTTTTTACAGAGTTTGGACTTCTGCTAGTGCTATGAGTACGAAGGTGCTTTGGTCTTTAGCTATTTTCTTCTTACCTCTTCTTGGTCCAATACTTTATCTTTTACTAGGAGACTAAATCAAAATAAAAGTCATTATATTCAAAAATGCCCCAAGTTAAGACTTAGGGCATTTTTTTTACATAAAATGTTTGTGATTGAACTATATCTATTTTTGCTCAATAGCTGGCACAACAAAATTGTTCATTATCTCATCTGTATAGTTATGGGCATTTCGATTGCCATAATTTTTTGTTGTGATGACTACACTGATATTAAGCTCTGGCAAGGCTAAGATTTTTTGTCCTCCATTTCCAGACATATAGAAAGATTTATACAATTTATCTTGTCCAAAACGTTTGAGCCAAAAGAAATATCCATATTCCATATTTTCGAAAACTTGTACTTTGGGTGTAGTGGCTTTTTCTAACCACGATTTTTCTATGATTTGCTGATTATTCCATTTTCCTCCATTCAAACACATCTGAATAATTTTTAAAAAATCTCTACTTCTATATTCGCTTCCTCCTGCTGTGTTGAGTGTGTTTTGTGGTGTATAATGTAACGTATAATTTTCAATGCCTAAAGGGGCAAAAAGATGTTTCTTAGCAAATATATCTAACTTCATTCTTATGCTAGATTGCACAACTTCTGCCATCGTTGCTGCACCAGCCGAACAGTAACTAAACGACCTTCCGTAAGGCTGCTCTTTTGGTTTTGGGTTGAAAGTATAGGCACGAATAGGTAAGTCAAGATAAAAACTTGTCCAGTCCTCTATCAAATACATTCTCTCTTCGTTGCCTCTTGAAAAACTATTAAAATCGTTGCATTCTACTACCGAACTCATCGTCAAGACATCTTCTATTGTGATATTTTCTTTTCTCTTGTCTGGATTCTGAACAGGCAACTTGTGTTTGAGATACTTGAAAATCTTATCTTTTTCTGATTGAATATAGCCATTTTTTATGGCAATACCTGTGAGCAGAGTAGCCATTGTTTTGGTAGCCGAACGAGTATTATGAGTGGAATTAGAATCAGAACCATTATAGTATTTTTCAAAAATAACTTTTCCATTTTTGGCTACCAATATGCTTGTGATTTGCTCGTACTTTCCTGCTAAAATAGTGCTATCCAATTTTGAAAAATAAGAACTAGAACTAATATGTTCTGCTGAAAAATCTAACTGGGCAAACAATGCTTGAATAATAAAGAAATAACAGAATAGAGTTACAATACTTTTGTACATACAGACTTTTATTTGATGATAACTGATTTAAAACTGTAAATCTAAAGGCTTATTTTTAGACAAAATAGAACCAAATTAACATCCAAAAATTTTATTATAAAATCTGTTTGCTAAACTGATGAGGAGTGCTGTTCAAATACATTTTAAAAGTACGTATAAAATGACTTTGGTCTGAAAAGCCACACAAATAAGCAATTTCAGTAAGAGAGTATTGTTTTGAGAAAATCAAACCCACTGCTTTTTTTATTTTCTGCCTTCGAATATAATCTCCCAATGAGCTTCCAAAATATTTAGGAACAGCTCTTGAAATATGAACTGGGTGGATTCCTAATTTATCAGACAAAGAAGTAAGACTAAGGTCTTCTGTATCTTCGTTGAGGATTTGTCGTAGTATATCAATCCAATTGGGTTGTTTTGTCTTTTCAGAAAATTCAATTTTTTCTATGCTTTCACAAAGGTTAAGCACCAAAAGCTCAGTAGAAAGTGGGGAGTATTTATCTCCACATTTAAACTCAAAATAGAGTTTGGCAAGAATATGATGTGATGTTGGATTGTTTATGAGCCTACTACCTTCCCAAAGGTTGTGGTCTAGTTTTTTTTGCTCAAACCAAATTCTAGGAAATTCTATATGAAAACCTCTTGCTTTTGTAGTTGCTTTTTCGTTATAATGCGTTTCTTGCCAGTTATGGAAAATAAGACTTCCTGCTTGGCAATGTGAAGTTCTCTTTTTATTTGTGTCGTACAGATTACCTTGCAAGACGTACATAAAGTACGGGTTTTCGTGGTAGTGCCAATCCGTACGAGCAGACAAATAATCGTATTCTGACAAGATGAGCTTACTGATATTAATTTCAGCTTCTTTTGCTCCATAATATTTGCCAGAAGTTAAGATTTTCATACATAAAGATACGAGTTATGCCTCAATATGTTATTTGTTACTGTAGAGGAAGATAAAAATACGTTTCTCTTTTGCACAAACCCTATTATTTTCAGACTTTTGTATAATAATTCTACATTCTAAAATCATAAATCACAATTTATGTCCTCTCGTTATGCACAACGTGGCGTTTCTGCCCAAAAAGAAGATGTACACGCAGCTATTAAATCTGTTGATAAAGGAATTTTTCCAAAAGCATTTTGTAAGATTATTCCAGATATTTTGGGAGCAGATGAAGAGTATTGCAACATTATGCACGCAGATGGTGCAGGTACAAAGTCATCTTTGGCATATTTGTATTGGAAAGAAACTGGTGATTTGTCGGTTTGGAAAGGAATTGCACAAGATGCTGTCATTATGAATGTAGATGATTTGATTTGTGTGGGAGCGACAGATAATATTTTACTTTCTTCTACCATCGGACGTAATAAAAATCTCATTACAGGTGAAGTCATAGCAGCTATCATCAACGGAACAGAAGAGCTTTTAAAAAATCTTAGAGAGCAAGGCATAACCATTTTCAGTACAGGAGGAGAAACGGCAGACGTAGGCGATTTAGTCAGAACCATTATCGTCGATAGCACCGTAACGGCACGAATGAAACGAAGCGAAGTAATTAGCACAGATAAAATTTCGGAAGGCGACGTAATTGTAGGTTTGGAGTCTTTCGGGCAAGCTACTTACGAATCAGAATATAACGGAGGAATGGGAAGTAATGGCTTAACTTCTGCAAGGCATGATGTTTTGAATAAAAAATATGCAGAGAAATACCCAGAGAGTTTTGATAATGCTGTTCCTACAGATTTAGTGTATAGTGGAACGAGAAGCCTAACAGATATTTATGAAAACCTGCCAAAAGACGTTAGGGTAGATATTGGAAAGCTGATTTTGTCGCCTACACGCACGTATGCGCCAGTAGTGAAAGAACTTTTGAGTAAAATTAGAGAGCATATAAACGGAATGATTCATTGTTCTGGTGGAGCGCAAACCAAAATTCTTCACTTCATAGACGATGCTCAAAACCTTCACATCATAAAAGATAATTTATTCGACACGCCATCACTTTTCAAGCTCATTCAATCGGAAAGTAAAACGGATTGGAAAGAAATGTATCAAGTTTTTAATATGGGACACCGTTTGGAGATTTATCTTCCCAAAGAACATGCTCAAACGGTTATTGATATTTCAAAATCTTTTGGTATTGATGCAAAAATCATAGGGCGAGTAGAAAAAAATGCAGATGAAGGCAAGAAACTGACCATTTCTTCGGCTCATGGAGAGTTTGTTTATTAAACTAAGATATCAGAAATGAAAAAAGCAGATAAACTATCTTTATTTTTTGCCAATGAATTTCCTTTTAATAAGGAAGGATTGGAGGAGTTTACGAATGCTTTTAATAGTTTGTCATATAAAAAAGGAGATATTATTTTAAGAAACGGAGCTATTGAAAATGAGCTAAGGTTCTTAGATAAGGGTATTGTCAGAGAGTATTATTCTACAAAGGATAAAGAGAAAAATATTAATTTTTACACACAAGAAGGATTTATAACAGACTTCTTTTCATTCATGCATTCATCTGATACACGAAAAAATCAAGAGTGTTTGACTGATATTGAAATCAGAACACTGTCAAAAACAGATTTTTTAGTATTTCTTGATAAGTATGACTGTGGAAAAGAGTTTGTAAATACTATTTTTCAAAGAGTAGTGGCTCAAAAAGAAGCTGAGGAGTTTAATCATTTTATT
Source organism: Bernardetia sp. (assembly GCF_020630935.1). Taxonomy (NCBI): domain Bacteria; kingdom Pseudomonadati; phylum Bacteroidota; class Cytophagia; order Cytophagales; family Bernardetiaceae; genus Bernardetia; species Bernardetia sp. Next base: position 25,554 of record NZ_JAHDIG010000016.1, on the reverse strand, counting down.
AATACGGCTGAAGAATTATATCTTGACATAATGAATTCCCAACCCAATTGGCTACTTCATATACCTCAATACCATATTGCTTCTTATCTAGGAATTACGCCCGAAACTTTGAGCAGGATTAGAAAACGCATTTCTTGATTTGAATCAATGGAAATGGCTTTAGGATTTCACAATTTTGTATTTTCAATAAAAACTTATACTGAATTAACAAGAAAATGAAAATACATCATTTACGAAATGCCACGATGGTTATAGAAACGGAAGAAAAGGTTATTCTAATAGACCCTATGCTTGGTAAAAAAGGAACTGCTGGTCCTACTTTTACGCTATTTCGTTTTAAACCACAGCGAAACCCTATTGTTGATTTGCCAACTAATGCACAAAAACTGATTGAGAAAACTACTCACTGTCTGATAACTCATCTACACCCAGACCATTTGGATAAAGTAGCAGAAAATTTCCTTCGTAGCAAACAAACTCCTGTAATATGTAGCTATAAAGACGAAGCAACTCTAAAAAAGAGGGGGTTGAATATTACTCAAACAGTAGAGTATTGGAAAGAAAGTAATTTTTTAGGAGGTAAAATTCAAGGTATTCCTGCCGTTCATGGATATGGATTTGTGGCAAAACCAATGGGTAATGTGATGGGTTATTATATTAATTTACCGAATGAAAAATCTATTTACTTAAGTTCAGACACTGTTTATACAGACGATGTTGATAAAGCACTTACGCAACTAAAACCAGATATAGCTGTCGTAGCTTCTGGAACTGCACAACTAGATATTTTTCAGCCGTTATTAATGCGTATGAGCGACATCTTGAAATTTATCAGAAATGCTCCTAACAAAGTTATTGCTAATCATATGGAAGCAGTAAATCATTGTCCTACTACACGAGAAGAATTGAAAAAAGAAGTATCTAAGAACGGATTTACTGACAAAGTCTTCATACCTAACGATGGAGATAGTAAAGTGTACTAAATTATATTTGCTCATTTCTAAACACTTCCTCCTTAAAATAGGTAATAATATTCATTTTGAGGAGTTTTTCTTGGTCTTCTATTTTCAAAATGGGTAAAGGCTTGATAAGTTTCCAATGCACCCAACCGTCCTCATCTTTGCCTTCTAGTTCATAATATCCTGCATAGCTAAGAGCTTTACACGTTGCCATGTGCATAAGGTCTTGTTTTTCGTCTTTAGAAAACGTACGAATGCCCTGTCCGAGTTCTTGTATTCCCATTAAGAACAAAATCCCGTTGAGGTCTGGTTTTTTATCAAAATGACTTTGTAGTTTTCTACATAATCTAAACCATTCCGTTTCTATGTCTTTGTCTTCATTCCATTTCATCTCGTAGCCTGATATCTTGTAAGGACAATGCATGCATTGTCCCTACCAATAAGAATCCCTAATTATTTTATACTTTTTTTACGCCTTCTTTTTTCTGATGTTTCTCAGCAAACTCAATAGCTTCTTGCCTTGCTTTGCTTGAAAATGAACGCACAAAAAATACTGTTCCCACCACAATAAAAGGAATACTCAAAAGCTGTCCCATATTGATACCATACGTAGCTACCATATCAATTTCCCACGCTTCTTGTACATTTTTTACGAACTCAATAAGAAAACGTGCGCCAAAAAGTAGCATCAAAAACTGTCCAAAAATACGTCCTCTCGGAACGTAGCGTTTCATTTGTAGATATGAAAACATTAAATAAAGGAAAATCAAAACATAAGAGCCAGCTTCATAGAGCTGTGTAGGGTGTTTTGGTATTGTTTCTCCATTTTGAAGGAAAATAAATCCCCAAGGCAAATCTGTTGCGCCTCCATAAATTTCAGAGTTCATAAGGTTGCCTAAGCGAATAAATGCGCCTGCAAGTGCAATCGGAATTACAATTCTGTCTAAAAGCCATAAATACGGCTGGTCTGGATGTCTTCTTGAATATAAAAACAAAGCTATCAAAAGTCCGATAGTTCCACCATGAGAAGCTAGTCCACCCTTCCAAATTTTGAAAATTTCTAATGGATTAGAAAGATAATACACAGGGTCATAGAACAAACAATGTCCTAAGCGAGAGCCGATTACAGTTGCAATAACCATATAGGTAAGCAGTGTTTCTAAATCTTCTTGTGGTTTGCCCTCTATTTTATAGATTTTTGAAAAAATAAAATAACCTACAATAAAGCCAGTAGCAAACAAGAGTCCGTACCAACGGAGATTAATAAATTTCCATTGCAAAATCTCTGGGCTTACATCCCATGAAATTGCAGCAAGAGCGTTGAGAAAGTCTAACATATTTTTTTAAGTAGCCAACATTTTTTAGATGTTGATGGATAAATTAGAATACGTTTCTAATAATAAAAATTGATGTAAAGATAACGTAATTCTTTTGGAGGGTACAAGTTATGAGGCTACTTTATAGTTTTTTAAACAGCAAAACCAATAACCAAAATGTCATCTACTTGGCGAGTTTGGCGCATCCAGTCTTTCAAAATATGATTTAAAATATCTTTTTGTTCTGAAAATGGATATTTATGGACTTTATGAAGAAGTTTACGAAAACGTTTTGCCATAAATTTACTGTGCATCCCACTACTAAACTGGTCTTGATAACCGTCTGAATAGATGTAAAACGGAGTAGGTTCGTCTGTAAGTTCGACAGTATGTGTTGTGAAATTTACTTCTGTGCTTCTTCCACCAATTGAAGCTGTATCGCCTTTTATCCTAACAACTTCACCATCACGAATATAAACCAACGGATTTTTTGCTCCTGCAAACTTCAAAGTTTTGGCTTTTTTATCGATTACACAGATAGAAATATCCATTCCATCACGATTTTGTGTAGCATCTTGTTTGAGTGCATTGCGTATAGACTCATGAAGCTGACTAAGAATTTGATTAGGCTCAATAATTCCCATAACGCCTATTACTTGATTGAGATACGTATCTCCTAACATAGACATAAATGCTCCTGGAACGCCGTGTCCAGTACAATCAACGGCAGCAATCACTACTTTTTCATCTTTCTCACAAAACCAGTAAAAATCACCACTCACTACATCACGAGGTTTGTAGAGAATGAAGGAATCTTTAATAAAGTTTTGTAATGAAGCTGTAGGCTGTAAGAGTGCATCTTGTATGCGCTTGGCATATTTGATACTACTCATGATTTTGTCGTTCTTTTTTTCTATTTCATCAAAGGCTGCTTCTAATTTTTTAGTTTTTTCTTGAATTTCATCTTTTTGAGCAATAATTTGCTTGTAAGATGTAACCAGTTGAAGTGCAGAATTGACACGAGCCAAGAGTTCTACCTCATCGATAGGTTTTCTGACATAATCTATTGCACCAGCTTGAAGGGCTGTTTCCAAGTGTTCCGACGAAGTAAAAGCCGTCGTCATGATAATTGGAATGTGTTGTGTATCTTTTCGTGCTTTGAGCTTTCTAACAGCTTCTATTCCTGTCATTTGAGGCATTTCCCAATCCATTATGATTAAGTCTGGCGACTCAGAAATAGCTGTTTCATAAGCTGCTAATCCGTCGTGAGCATAGATGATTTCGAATACTTGTCCAGATTCTTCGAAGATACTCTCAATGACAGCTAAGTTGCTATCATAATCATCTGCCACCAATATTTTATAAGAAGTAGGACGTGCAGCCACAGTTATTTTTAAGGAAATAAAAAGGGATTATAAACTTACTATCAATCAGAAAAATACTAATTTTTAGAGTATTTATTGAGCAAAAGTAAAAAAGATAAGCTAATATACTATAACTAAATGGACAATGAAAAATTAACAATGAAAAATTTATGAAAGCAATAACTACTCTCAAACAAATAATCTATTATATTAATCATATCCGATTACTTATATTACATAGTCAGAACTGAAATTATCAAAAATGAAACCATACTTTCGAAACTCTCATTTTGATAGATGAATGCCTACTTTTCTTCTTTGAATAGGTTTTTTAAGCACTCAAGTATCGAACTTCTATGTTTAGAGCAATTACCTTATTGCATATTATTCCTATAAGTAGATTTGGAAAGTTTTTTGTTAATTTTGATAGTGTAAAGAATCTCAATTTAGAATTACTCAAAATGCTATGAATAAATTTTTAACTTCTCTTCCTTATTTATTTCTTATTTCTTTGTTTGGTTTGACACTTTTTAGTTTTACCAATAAAAGCTCTACTAATTTTACGGTTGTGATAGATGCAGGACACGGAGGAAAAGACCCTGGGTGTTCGGGTAGCAAGACCAAAGAAAAAGATGTTGCACTTGCTGTAGCTTTAAAAGTAGGAAATTATATCAAAGAAAATCTCAAAGACGTGAAAGTAGTCTATACTAGAGACGATGATACTTTTGTAGAACTAGATGAGCGCACAGCTATTGCCAACCGAAATAAAGCTGATTTGTTTATCTCCATTCATTGCAATGCAGCAGATAACAAAAAAGTATTTGGTGCAGAAACCTATACTATCGGAATGCACAAGACAGAAGGAAATTTGGATGTTGCGATGCGTGAGAATGCCGTTATTTTGAAGGAAGAAAATCACAAACAAAAATATCAGTTTGACCCTTATAGCATCATTTCTTATATCAAAATGTCAAATTTTCAGAGTGCTAATCAGACAAAGAGTATCGATTTTGCTACTAAAGTCCAACATCAATTTGAAAAACGTGTGATGAGAGAAAACCGAGGCGTCAAGCAAAGTGGTTTTTTAGTATTGTGGAAAACAGCAATGCCAGCAGCACTTATAGAAATTGGTTTTCTGACTAATGTAAAAGAAGAAGGGTATCTCAAAACGGATAACGGACAGTCTTATATTGCATCTGGAATTTATCGTGCTTTTAAAGAATATAAAAGTGAAATTTCAGCAAAATAAATTTATAAGAGCAAAAACCTCTTACAAACAAAAACGGCTTCAAATTCTATATTTGAAGCCGTTTTTTATTAAAAAGTAAATTTTAGCTTGCTTTTACTTGCTCAACAGCACCACGAAGGGCAGCCGTGATTTCACTAATTTCTCCTACACCTTCAATAACGTGTAGTTTATCCTGTTTTTTATAATAGTCTGCTACAACTTCTGTTTCATTGCGATATACTTGCACACGATTACGTATAAGTTCTTCTTTTTGGTCATCTACTCTTCCAGAAGTTTTTCCTCTTTCCAAAAGACGTTTTACCAATTCTTCTTCTGCTACTTCTAGCGAAAGAACAGCATCAATCGTTTCACCGTGAGAAGTCAGAAGTTTGTCTAATGCTTCTGCTTGATTAGTTGTGCGAGGAAAGCCATCAAAAATAATTCCTTTTGCTCCTGTATTTTCTTTGAGCTTATTTTCTATCATTCCAATCACTACTTCGTCAGGAACTAAATTTCCTTTTGTCATATATTCTTCGGCTTTTTTGCCTAATGGTGTACCTGCTTTTCGCTCTGCACGAAGCAAATCTCCAGTCGAAATATGTATCAAATTATAATGCTCTACCAAATGTTGGCTTTGTGTTCCTTTTCCTGCACCCGGAGGGCCAAATAAAACTAAATTTAGCATAGTCTGACTATTTTATAAGGTGTTTTTATTATTTTTATATTAGATTATCCACTTACTAAGCTCAAACAGATTTAATTTAATCAAAAAGTAAAATGCTATCCTTTCATAATTTAAAGTTAGGATAACATGAAAATTGAGTGTAACTGAATCATATAAATCAACATAACGTTAGATTTTTAAAAGCTAAATGTAAGAAGCAAGTGCCTTAAATCCAAATATTGCACTTGAAATTAGCACAAATACTGTTCTATCAAGTTTAATCTATGATTTTCTTTGTAAAATTATCCATGTTTGTTTTTATTTCTTCCGAAATTTCATCCTTTTCTATCCAAGTAAAAATGCTGCCTTGGTAGCTCATTCCCAAATAGGTAGCACTTGCCCTAAAAGGCATTTCAAATTCATTTTGTATTGCCAAAACAGCTTCTTTGTCTGACCCACAACAAACCATTGCCATAGATTTTCCTCGCAGTTTTCGTCCTGTCTCTTTTTCTATTTTGAGACAATCTGTAATTCTATCAAAAAAGTTTTTCATCAGTCCAGACATAGCATACCAATAGACAGGTGTAGCGAAAATAATCAAGTCGTATTCTACAATTTCTCTCATAAGAGGTAAAAAATCATCGTTTCTATTCCTGCCTTCATAATCGTATCCAGAAAAAGAATAGCCTTTCAAATCTATGAAATCACAATCTAGTTTTTCTTGCAGATAATTTACAATCTTATTGGTATTACCATATTTGCGTGAGCTTCCTTGAACAATAACTGTTTTCATTTTTTAGAATAAGGACTAATATCAAAATTAATTTTCTGAAATTTACGATAAAAAAAAGCAGTTATAAAATCATATAACTGCTTGAGGTGTAAAAAATAACATATCACTTCTTTTTGTGTAATCTTAATTTAATCTTGAACGAAGTTCTTCTATTTGGTCTTTCAGTTTGGGTTGAAAGGGGTGGATTTTATAGAGCCTTTCAAGTGTATTGAGTACACCATGTTCGTCTCCTATTTCAGAATAAATAGTTGCCAACCCTGCCAATGCTCCAAAGTGGCGATTTTCTAAGTATAATGTTTGGTAAATATCATCAATAGCTGCCTTATAATTTCCTCTCAAGTAAAAGGCTGTGGCTCTTTTATTCCACCCTTCTGCAAAGCTAGGGTCTCTTTCTACCACCTGTGTAAATACATTTATAGCTTCTGTATATTCTCCTTTGGAAAGGCTTTCTGTTCCTAATCGTACTAATGTATTCATTTCTACATTACCTGTATTAAGCCAAATATTCCAAATTTGTGTCAGAATAGCCTCTATACGAGCTGTTGAGCGTGCTGTCTGAAGCTGTGTAAATAATCGGTCTAATATTTTATTGTCTTGTTTCATAATTGATATTGTTTTGTAAAAGTATATTCATTTTTTTCATGTGTATTTTTTGTTATTAAACCAAATCTTCAGCCAAAAAGTTGTGAATATTTAGAATAATTGTTTTTTTTGTTAGGAAAAGTATAATTTTTTGGAAGTTTTCTATTTATTTTTAGAATTTATCTGAGAATGAAAAAATAACTGTCATTGAGGCTCAAAATACAGCCGTCAATCAAGGATAAATTTCCCTAAACGACGGTTTAAAATCTCGTTTAGGATTGAGAAAATACATTCTTATCACACACTTTTTAGTATAAAGCTATGAATTAATTTAGAATTTAACTTTTTTAAAACAAAATAGCTTGACATTAATTTGTATGCCAAAAACAAGACTAGGATTAATAATTTTATTAAGATTCTACTGAACTGTTTGGCTTAAAAAAAGGCATTTCTCAAAAATATATTTACTTTTATCGAAGATAATTGAATTTATATGTGTAAAGTCTTGATATATTTTTTAATTTTGCCCTCAATTATTCTTGCAGACTTGCAGAATCAAAAATATATGAATCATTAGGTAGTAGCCAAGTACAATGAACATAAAAACTCGTAAAGGATTCGACATCAACCTTGTAGGCAAAGCTGCTCTACAAATTGGAAATGCCGAACAGTCCGAAACATTTGCCATAAAGCCTACTGACTTTGTAGGAATGCACCGTCCGAAAGTAGTCGTAAAAGAGGGCGATGTAGTAAAAGCTGGAACGCCTCTTTTCTTTGACAAAAAATTAGAAAAAGCACTTTATACTTCGCCTGTAAGTGGAGAAGTTGTGGAGGTAAAGCGTGGTGCAAAACGCAAACTTTTAGAAATCAAGATTTTAGCAGACAAACAAATCGAATACGAAAACTTTACAAAGTATAGCGTATCTGATATGGCTAATCTGAGAGGAGAAGATATAAAAGAATCTCTTCTTAAAAGTGGTGCTTGGATAAATATCATCCAACGCCCTTATGGCATTGTCGCTAATCCAGAAGATGCTCCTCGTGCTATATTTATTTCAGCCTTTGATTCTAATCCTTTAGCTCCAGACTATGATTTCCTTTATAAAAATGAAGGACAATACTTCCAAGCAGGTATTGATGCGCTAAAGAAAATGGTAGATGCTCCTATTCATCTCACTACAAATGGCAAGGCAGAAGTTTCTGCTATTTTCCAAAATGTTCGCAATGTAGAACAACACACTATTTCAGGACCTCACCCAGCAGGAAATGTTGGTGTTCAGATTCACCATATCGAACCTATCAACAGAGGTGAAGTAGTTTGGACAATACATCCTTATGGAGTTATTCAGATAGGAAAACTCTTTTTAGAAGGTCGTTATGATGCGTCTAAGAAAATTGCACTTGTAGGTTCTGAGGTAACTACTCCTCAATATTATGAAACCTATATTGGTGCTAACGTAAGCAAATTCTTGAAGAATAATCTCAAACAAGACCACGTTAGAGTAATTTCTGGAAATATCTTGACAGGAACAGCAATTGAGAAAGACAACTACGTTGGTTTTTATGATAACGTTGTTACGGTATTGCCAGAAGGTGATAGACCTCGTTTCTTCTTGAGCGATGGTTGGCTTGCGCCTACTTCTCGTTTGAGCTACCACCGTGCCTTAGGTCTTTTGTCTTTCCTTAATCCTAAAAAAGAACGTGTCATTGATACGAGTTTGAACGGAGAAGAAAGAGCCTTTGTAGAAACAGGTGTTATGGAACAAGTAATTCCGATGGATATTTTGCCTTTACAATTAGTAAAATCTATTATGGCAAAAGATTATGACGGAATGGAAAGCCTAGGAATCTATGAAGTTATTGAAGAAGATGTTGCTCTTTGTGAATTTGTAGATGTTTCGAAGCACCGTATCCAAAAAATTATCCGTGATGGTATCGAACTGTTGCGTGAAGGGTAATTTGCTAGATTAGGAAAATAAAAATGATTTAGCACGCCTAAATCCATTTATAATAAATTTAAAAATAAATTTGGTTCATTTATACCTTATAAATTCGTAAGTATGAAGTTCTTACACGATATATTAGAAAAACAAAAACCAATGTTTGAAAAAGGAGGAAAACTAGAGAAGTTTTACTACCTTTTTGAAGCAGGTGAGTCGTTTGCCTTTACTCCCTCTACTACAACGCCAGCAAAGGGCGCACACATCCGTGATGCCATTGACTTGAAGCGTATGATGATGACAGTTGTTATCGCTATGATTCCAGCTTTGCTTTTTGGTATTTGGAATGTAGGTTATCAACATTTCTTAGCAACAGGAAATCCTAATGCTGAATTATTAGACATTATCATGATAGGTACAATTCAAGTTTTACCTATTGTTATTGTTTCTTATACGGCTGGGGGTATTGTAGAAGTTATTTTTGGAATTGTCCGAAAACACCCTATTAATGAAGGGTTTTTAGTAACAGGAATGCTTATTCCTCTCACTATGCCACCAGATATTCCACTTTGGCAAGTTGCTGTAGCTACTATTTTTGCTGTTGTAATTGCAAAAGAAGCCTTTGGAGGAACTGGAATGAATATTTTGAATGTGGCTCTTACAGCTCGTGCTTTCCTTTATTTTGCTTATCCGACAGATATTTCTGGTACTGTTTGGACATATTTAGGAGATAAAGCAGCCGTAGATGGCTATACAGGTGCAACAGCATTATCTATTGCAGCAGAAGCAAAAACAGGTACTGTAACAGCAGCCTTAGATGGAGCAACAGCGAATTGGGCTGGAGCAGAAAGTTTATTTAGCTTCAATAATATGCTTATCGGAGTAATTCCAGGTTCTATTGGCGAAACATCTGCTTTGATGGCACTTATTGGTGCAATTATTTTAGTTGTCGCTGGTGTGGCAAGTTGGAAAATTATGGTAAGTGGTGTAGTTGGTGCATTAGTAATGGGACTTATCTTTAACCTTGCTGGTTCTACTCCTTTTATGCAAATGATGCCTCATTATCACTTAATTATGGGTGGTTTTGCTTTCGGAATTGTATTTATGGCAACTGACCCAGTATCGGCAGCACAAACAGAAACAGGAAAATGGGTTTACGGATTTTTTATTGGTCTCTTGACTGTTCTTATCCGTGTCTTCAACCCTGCTTATCCAGAAGGAATTATGTTGGCAATTCTTCTTATGAATGTATTTGCTCCTCTCATAGATTTTTATGTAATTCAAGCTAATAAAAACCGTAGATTAAAGAGAATCCATGTCTAAAGAATCAAACGCATATATCGTAACATTTTCAATAGGGATGATACTTGTCATCGCTATTGTATTGGGGCTTGTAAAAGAATTTACTAAAGATGCTCAAAGACAAGCCGTAGAGCTAGATACTCAAAAGCAAATTTTGAGTGCTATTGTTCCTCTTGATAAAATAGGTCAAACAGGTGCAGAAATAAATGCCTATTATGAAAAGCACATCGAATCTATTGCAGTAGATGTTAATGGCGATGAGAAAACCACAAATCAAGAAGGTGAAAAAATTATTCCTGAAAAAGTAAGCATCCGTAAGGAATTTAAGAAGAAGGAAAAAAGTGAAAAAATTCTTCCTGTTTTTAAATTTAAAGATGATGCTGGTAAAGTAACAGCTTATATCCTTCCTGTTTATGGTAATGGGCTTTGGGATAATATTTGGGGATATATAGCTCTTGAACCAGATATGAAAACTGTAAAAGGAGCTGTATTTGACCACAAAGGAGAAACTCCTGGATTGGGCGCACGTATCGCCGATTCAGAAGTGGAAAACCGTTACAAGGGAAAAACTGTTTCAGATGAAACAGGTAAACTTGTGGGGATACAAATGATTAAGGGAGAAGGCAATGTAGAACCAGGTGCATTGACAAAAAATGAAGTAGATGGTCTTTCTGGAGCAACAATTACTGCTCGTGGTGTTAATGCAATGCTTGAAAATTACTTAGGTTTGTATGAAAACTACATTCAAAAGGTAAAGAAATCTTCTGCTGATAACTCTTCTGAACTTGAAGAAATTGCTTTAGTGAAGTAATTCTGTTAAAGAAATTAATCTCTAAAATTAAATATCATAAAAATATTTGTTGAGTAATTATTCAATAAATTAAAATATATAACCCTATGGCAACAGAAACTGCTACATCTATGGAAGCGACCGTAGTAAAGAAGAAGTCGGAAGATTTGTTCTCAAAGCGTCGTCGTCGTTTGGTAGCCGACCCATTAGATGATTCTAACCCAATTACTGTACAGGTACTAGGAATTTGTTCGGCTCTTGCCGTTACTGCCAAAATTGCTCCTACTCTTGTTATGGCGACTGCTGTAATGATTGTAGTTATTGGCTCAAACGTAATTGTATCTCTTTTACGTAATGTTATACCAGGACGTATTCGTATCATTGTTCAGCTTGGTATCGTAGCAATGCTCGTTATTTTAGTTGACCAAGTTTTGAGAGCCTATTTTTATGACCTTGCCAAAATTGTAGGGGTTTATGTAGGACTCATCATTACCAACTGTATCATTATGGGACGTTTGGAAGCCTTTGCGATGGGTAATAAGCCTTATGATTCTGCCCTAGATGGCTTTGGTAGTGGTTTAGGCTACGCTTGGGTTATCTTAGTAGTTGCTTTTTTTAGAGAGCTTTTTGGTTCAGGAACGCTTTTAGATATTCCTATTGTAGCCCCTCTTGGTGAAGCATTAGGTATAACAATTCCTAATAATGGACTTATGACTAACCCAGTAGGTGCGTTTATCATTATCGGAATTATTATTTGGGTACAACGTTATTTCAATGGTTATGTAGAAGACCATTAATTTATATCCTTAAATTTTAATCAAAAAATAACTACATAACTTCATTTTATAAAATGGACTACATAAATATATTTATCCGTTCGGTTTTTATCGAAAACATGGTTTTCGCTTACTTCTTAGGAATGTGTTCTTACTTGGCAGTTTCTAAAAAAGTATCGACAGCTATGGGACTTGGACTTGCAGTAATCTTTGTTTTGGGAGTTACTTGTCCAGTAAACTATTTAATTCAAGAATATTTACTCAAAGAAGGAGCTTTAGCCACTACGTTTGGCTTAGGTGAAGAGTTTGCAAAAGTAGATTTGACCTTCTTACAGTTTATTACGTTTATTGCCGTAATTGCTTCTATCGTACAGCTTGTAGAAATGGTTATTGAGCGTTTTTCTCCATCACTTTATGGCGCATTGGGAATTTTTCTTCCTCTAATTGCTGTAAACTGTGCTATCTTGGGTGGCTCACTTTTTATGGTACAGAAAGAATATGACCTTGCTCAATCGGTAGTTTATGGTCTTGGTTCTGGTGTTGGGTGGTGGATTGCTATCATTGCACTTGCTGCTATTCGTGAGAAAATGAGATACTCAAATGTTCCTGCTCCTTTACGTGGTCTTGGTATTACGTTTATCATTACAGGACTTATGGGACTTGCATTTATGTCGTTTATGGGAATCACTCTATAAAGACATAAGTACAAACACATTCTTAAAACTCTCTTTCTATACATTTTAGAAAGAGAGTTTTTTATGGGCTAGTCTTTAGTTGAAATGATAGATGTTTTGTTTATATAATACTTTTATAGCAAAATTTTGTATTTTTGTGGCTAAAATGCTCAATGATAAGAATGTAGGGAAAATGAGCAGTTAATCATACAATTTCAGTAAAAATATACAAAGTTGGATATTCAAAAAGATGTTGTTACTGTTACAGCAAACAGTACTACAAATGGTCAATCACAGCAAGAAGAACAGCAGCGAGCAGTAAGAAAAAACTCTCAATCTATACTTTTAGATAGTAAAAAGGATAGTTTTAGCCCTAAGAAAATACTTTATACACTCTGGAAAAATAAATTCTTTATTGCTTTTTGTGTAGGAGTAGCTCTTTCTATTGCATGGTGGAAGACCTATTATGCCACACCTATATACACAATAGGTGCATCACTTCAAATCAAAGAAAATAGAAAAGGCTCTTCACCTGTGGCTTTGCTTTATTCTGAAGATATGTTTGGAGGAAGTAAGCGTCTGTCTGCTGAAATAAAGTTTATACGTTCTTATCCATTCATAAAAAGAGTTTGCGAAAAAATGGATATGCGAGTGTATTATTATCAAGAGGGTAGCATTCGTACCACAGAGATTTACCCAGAAAAAAATACTCCTTTTGAGGTAATTATAAATATCGATGCAGACAGTGTTTTGAAAGAACTTCCTAATTATAAGATTAAGTTTGAAGATGAAAAAACATTTTTACTTATCAATTCCTATGAGGAATGGGAGCAAGCTCGTACCTATAAGTTTGGGGAAACAATCGCTGAAAGTTCTACTACTTTCAAAATTTTGAATAAAAATTTAATAAAAGGAAGTGTTTATGGATTCCGATTTACAAATCCAACGTCATTAGCTAGAAATTTTTCGAAGCGTTTGTCTGCCTATGCAGAAGAAGATGCCTCTATTATTCGTCTCAATGTAGTATCTTCTGTTCCAGAACGTGCTAAAGACTTTATTAATGCTGTTATGCAAGAGTATATTGCATACGGTTTAGAGGATAAAAATCTAGAAGCTGTACGTACTATAGGTTTTATAGATGAGCAACTTGCTCAAATCAGAGATTCGTTATTTTTGATAGAAGATAAAATACAAAATTTTAGGACTAATAATAAGTTTATTGTTGGAGAAAATGCTGTTGGGCGCAACCTAGAGCAATATACTTACTTAGAGGAGGAACAGAGAAAACTACAAATGAAAGGTAAGTATCTTGACTACTTAATAACTTATATTAAGGATAATGACAACTATAAAGGAATAACAACACCTGCAGCAGTAGGAGTAGAAGATGGAATTGCAAATACACTCATTAGTAGATTAGTAGATTTACAAATTCAAAGAGAAGTATATTTGGAAAAAGGAAGTAGCAAAAACCCTTTCTTATTAGAAATCAATATAGAAATAGATAAAGTAAAAGAATCACTTTTAGAGCATTTGAAAAATACTAAGTCGAATGATAAGATTGCAGCTCAAGATTTAGAAAGTAGAATAAGCGAATTAAATAGGCAAATAAGTTCTTTGCCTAGTGCAGAACGCAAATTAGTAAATATCAATAGGCTATACACAATCAATGAGGAGATTTATATTTTACTTCTCAATAAACGAATGGAGGCAAGTATAGCACAAGCTGCAGCTAGAGAAGAAAGTCAAATATTAGAGCCTCCTTTCAATTATGGTGCAATATCACCTAATGCAAAACAAAATTATATTATGGCATTAGTTCTAGGCTTGCTCCTTCCTATTGGACTTATACAGGTCAGAAACTATTTTAGAAGTACTATTGAAACACTAGAAGAAGTAAAAGATATTTCTAGCGTACCTATACTGGGTGTAGTAATGCACTCTAAGAAGAAAAAGAAACAAAATCATGCGCCTTTATTTCATGAGCAACCTAAATCATCTTTAGCAGAGGCATTTCGTTCAATACGATCAAATCTATTATTTTTGATGGGGCGTGTAGATAGAGCCAAAACTCTAATGATTAGTTCATCTATATCTGGAGAAGGAAAATCTTTTTGTTCTGCAAATATATCTATTTCTTTAGCATCAACAGGAAAACGTGCTATTTTAATAGTGGCAGATATGAGAAAACCTCAAATGTATTTGCCTATGCCAAATGGAGAGTATAGCAAAGATGGACTGAGTACCTATCTGATAGGAAGTAAAGAATTAGATGAAGTGATTCAACCAACAGCCATAGATAACTTAGATGTAATTGCAGCAGGTTTAGTGCCTCCAAATCCAGCTGAGTTATTAATGGGAAATACTATGGACGAACTTATTAGTGAGTTGAAGAAAAGATATGATTATGTAGTTATTGATACTCCTCCTCTAGGTTTGGTAAGTGATGCGCTTATTTTAGGAAAATATGCTGATGCTTCTGTTTATATTGTTCGACAAGACAGAACTCCAATCGAAAAATTAAAAGGATTAGAACGCATTTATGCAGAAGAAATGCTACAACATGTAGGAATTATCTTCAATGATGTGAAAGCTCAAGCTATGGGAGTATATGGCTATGGTTCGTATGGTGGATATGGTTCGTATGGATATTATGAAACAGACGATATGAATATGTCGTGGTGGAGAAGAATTGTAAGTAAAATTAAGAGGTAAATAACACTAAAGTACTGAACAGGAAATAAAAAGTTGTTGGTGTCACTACACCAAAACACCAACGAACATTACTTTTTCCCTGTTCTGTGGGTCACAGAATAGCAAATATCTATTAATCTGCAGTCCTCTAAAATAACGTTCTCTTTAATCGAAATAATGGATAGTATTACCTTCAAATTTGTTACTTGTAATTTGTAAAAATTAAGAGGAGTTCGTATCTTTGCGCTCCATATAGGTTCAGATGTGAGCCTATAACAAACCTTTAAAGGTTTATCCAAAAGAAATCAATTCAAAAAATCGTTTTTAAAACGAATAATCAAGAAAAGTAATTTCTGAATATTTCAAAAATTGCTTTTCATCAGAATTTTATTTTATTCCTCTCATAAAATAAGAGTTCTGTAATTTAATAATAAGATTGCTCTATTTTTATTAAATTTAGGATTGAAATTAGATTTTTTTCCTTGTATTAGTATTACTCAATAAATATTGATACTCACTCAAAAAATTCTTTTTAATCTGATGTTTTTTTAAGATTAGAAACTCATCAAAAATAGTTTAAAATTAAATGGCAAATCATAAATCAGCTCTTAAGCGCATTCGTTCAAATGAAGCTAAACGTCTTCGTAACCGTTACCAGTTAAAAACGACACGTACTTTCATGAAGCGTTTGAAAAATACTACTGATGCAACAGAAGCAAAAGAATTGCTTCCTAAAGTAGTAGCGATGGTAGATAAATTGGCAAAACGCAATATCATCCACAAGAAAAATGCTGCTAACAAAAAATCTAAATTGATGAAATATGTAAACAGTCTTTCTGCATAATTTGTAGTAAATTCTGAATACTCTTTTATTAGCAAAAAGGCAACTTTAAAATGATTAAAGTTGCCTTTTTTTAATTTACAAGCTACTTCAACGATGGCTTGAACTTCGTTGAGAGTTCATGACTCATAAAAACCGTCAAGAATGCCTATTCCTAAGCAAAATATTGTAGAACTAGAACAAAAATGTAAAGAACTACGTCAATTTATTATCGAACATGTAGCAAAAAACGGTGGGCATTTGGGAGCAACTTTGGGCGTAATTGAGCTAACAGTGGCTCTGCATGAGGTTTTTCAATTTTTAGGAACAGAGCCATCTGACAAGCTCGTTTGGGATGTGGGGCATCAAGCCTATGCTCACAAGCTATTGACAGGGCGCAAGGAAAATTTCCATACCATCCGACAAGCAAACGGTCTTTCTGGCTTTCCATCCATCAAAGAAAGCAAATTTGACGACTTCGGAACAGGACATTCTTCTACTTCCATTTCAGCTATTTTGGGAATGGCTGTGGCGTCAAGTTTTTCTAGTGATGAGCAAATCAAAAACCGTTGGCATATAGCTGTGATTGGAGATGGAGCTTTTACAGCAGGACTTCCCTTTGAAGCTCTCAATAATCTTCAAAATAACATAGAGAATGGAATAAAGCCAAATATTTTGGTAATTTTGAATGATAATGGAATGTCTATTGACCCTAATGTAGGCACACTTAAAAGTCATTTTTATCAGCTTTCCAAACAGAAATGGAAAAAAAACAAATCAAGACAAGACATACAAAATGAATTTCAACCACCCTCTATTTTTGAGTTTTTTGGAGGGTATTTTCATGGTTCTATCGATGGACACAACTTAGAAAGTTTGCTTGATTTTTTTGAAGAACTAAAACAAAACACAGAGCAAAATTTATATTCAAATAACGTTCACTTTCTGCATATCAAAACTATAAAAGGAAAAGGAATTGTCGAAAATGCAGCATTGAGCAAAGAAATAGAAGCGCAATATAATTCGTGGCATGCTCCAGCCAAATTTGAAACTAAAACAGGAAAACTTCTCCCCTCAACACCCCAAAAAGAAAAAAAACAGTTTCTCAAATTTCAAGATGTTTTTGGAAAAACAATTACACAACTAGCCAAACAAAACCCTAAAATTGTAGCCATTACGCCAGCAATGGCGTCTGGAAGTTCGCTCATAGATTTTCAAAAGCAGTTTCCCCATCGACTTTTTGATGTCGGAATTGCAGAACAACACGCTGTTACATTTTCGGCAGGTTTGGCTACACAAAAAATGCTACCTTTTTGTGTGATTTATTCTACTTTTTTACAGCGCAGTTACGACCAAATTATTCATGATGTTTGTTTACAAGAACTCAAAGTTATATTTTGTATAGACAGAGCAGGACTTGTTGGAAATGATGGTGCAACACATCAAGGTGTTTATGATATAGCTTACCTCCGTCCGATTCCAAACCTTGTTTTGGCAGCTCCAATGGATGAAATTGAGTTTCAAAATATGCTTTTTTCTGCTCAATTAGATAAAAATAAGACAGCTTTTGCAATTCGTTATCCTCGTGGAGAGGGTTTTTTATTAGAAAAGAATGACTTGAAATACGATTTTGAAGAAATAGAAGTGGGAAAAGCAAGAGCTATCAAAGAAGTAAATAAACAGAGTAAAATTGTACTTCTTTCCTACGGAATTGTTGGAAATTTCGCCAAAGATGCTATTAATATTTTAGAACAAGAAGAAAAATATAGAAACAAAATAGCACATTACGATATGCGTTTTTGTAAACCTTTAGATGAGGATATTTTACACAAAATTTTGACTTTTGAGAGTGTCAAAAATATTATTACAATAGAAGATGGGAGTAAAATAGGAGGTTTTGGAAGTGCTATTTTAGAATTTCTGAATGAGAACAATTATACAAAGAGATTAGAAAGTATTGATATTTTAGGCATCCCAGACCAAATTATTTCACACGCCTCACAACAAGAACAGTATAGTTTTTGTGGAATAGATAAAAAGGCTGTAACTAGAGTTATTGAAAATATTATTTTGCGGATAAAAGGTTAGTATATAATAAAATTTGTCTTTTGTCGAAAAAAACAACATATTATAGCTCAAAAATAGTTATATTGTTTTTATGTATTAATTAAAAGGGTTGGTGTTAGATAACTAGAAAGATACACTTTACTAAATGCTTATCTTTTGTCAAAAAAGAAGTTTAGAGCAAACCCAAATACTTTTTAAAATTAGATAAAAAAACTATCCTAATTCACACAAAATAGTCTTTTGCCAACAAAACCTGTCAAAAGTCATAGTGTAACCTGTACTTTATCATATTTTAGTTACATCTTATCTACTAAATTGTTAGACTAGAGTGAGTTTTCCTTTGCTTACATTAAATGTATTTAATAGAAAAATAAAAAACTCAAAGCTTCCCACTCTAAGGCAATTTAGAATCTTTTAAGGAAAATAATACACTCAAAACCAAATGCCTTATGACTATCTATGAACAACTAGAAAACTGTCAAAATCAATTACAATCCTTAGTAGATGCCATTGATAGAAGTGCTATTGTATCGATAGCTGACAAAGAAGGAAAAATTCTGAAAGTAAATGAAGAGTTTTGTCAAGTCTCTAAATATAAAGAGGAAGAACTCTTGGGAAAAGACCATAAAATTGTAAATTCTGGGCATCATCCAAAGGAATTTTGGAAAGAAATGTGGCGAGATATTGCTAGAGGCAAAACGTGGAGAGCAGAGGTGAAAAATAAAGCCAAAGATGGGTCTTACTATTGGGTAGATACTGTTATCAATCCAATGTTTGACGACAATAAAAAAATTACTAGCTATCTTTCTATTCGCTATCTGATTACAGATAAGAAAGAACAAGAGTTTGAAATCCAAACCAAACACGAACAGCTACAAGCGACAGAAGAAGAATTAAGACAAAATTTAGAAGAATTAAATGCTACACAAGAACAATTACAAGAAACATTCTTGCTCAATAAATCTCAGCTAGACGCTATCAGTACTAGCTTTGGTT
>NZ_JAHDIG010000016.1:0-6489 GCF_020630935.1 Bernardetia sp. | reverse complement strand
CTAACTATAACTCTCAAAAAAAGGCAGAAATAGAAATTCAAACTCAACAAGAAGAGCTTTTGGCTACAGAAGAAGAGTTGCGTCAGAATCTTGAAGAGTTAAGTGCTACACAAGAGCAGTTACAAAGTCAAAAAACTAAAATAGAAGAAGAAGGTATTTATAGAAAAGCTATTTTGGAAAATGCACCAATGATGCTTATTTCTACTGACACTAAAGGAACTATCACTAGCTTTAATTCATTGGCAGAAAAACTACTTGGATATGAGGCAGAAAAACTAATTGATAAAGTATCTCCTGCCATATTCCATGATAAAGAGGAGGTCGCTTACCGAGCAAAAAAATTGTCAGAAGAGTTTGAGGAGGAAATACCTATAGGCTTTGAAACGCTTGTTGCTAAAACAAAGAAAGAGCAGTCTAATATACAAGAGTGGACGTATGTTTCTAAAGATGGTAATAGGTTTCCAATAGAAATGCATGTGAGTGCTATCAAAAATAAAGCTACTCAAGCCGTAGTTGGATATTTATTTATTGCCCAAGACATTACAGAGCGAAAAGAAGCTGAAAAAGAAGTAGAAAAACTCTCTGTGGTAGCCAGAGAAACCAGTAATGCCATTGTCATTACAGATGGAGAAGGCTATACTACTTGGGTAAATGAAGGCTTTACTCGTACTACAGGCTACACATTACCTGAAATTATAGGTAAAAAACCAGGGAGGCTTCTTCAAGGCAAAGGAACAAACTACGACCACGTTTTAGCTATCCGTGAAGGACTAGAATCGAAGAAGCCATTTACACAAGAAATTCTCAACTATGACAAATATGGCAATCAATATTGGTTAGAACTTAGCATTACTCCAGTAATTGATAAAAAAACAGGTAAAGTAGCTCAATTTATTGGAATTGAAACCGATGTAACCAAAAGAAAACAAGACGAAGAAGCTCTAAAACGTTTATCTGTAGTGGCAAGCGAGACAAGTAATGCTGTTGTGATTACAGATGCAGAAGGATATATTACTTGGGTAAATGAAGGGTTTTTAAGAGTTACAGAATACTCTCTTTCAGAAGTGATAGGCAAAAAACCAGGTAAGTTGCTACAAGGTAAAGAGACAGATAGAGAACATGTCTTGGCTATTCGTGAAGGCTTGAAGTCTAAACAAGCATTTACACAAGAAATCCTAAATTATACCAAATACGGCAAACCTTATTGGCTAGAGTTGAGCATTACTCCTGTATTCCATGAAAAAACAGGCGAGGTAATACAATTTGTAGGAATAGAAACAGATATTACAGACCGTAAAGAGGCTGAAAAACTAATTTTAGAAAAAAATAAAGCTCTTCAGACTTCAGAAGAAGAGTTGCGTCAAAACTTTGAAGAACTACAAACTACACAGGAAGAACTTCAACGTCAAAAGATAGAAGTAGAACGTACACTAAGAGAACTAAAAAGCACACAAAGTCAGCTTATCCATAGCGAAAAAATGGCTACTTTGGGGCAGCTAGTAGCTAATATTGCTCATGAGATTAATACACCTCTAGGAGCGATTCGTTCTTCGGCAGGAGGCATCGAACAAACACTTACAGAGACATTACCTGTATTGCCAGAGTTTTTGAGCGCCTTGCCACAAGACGAACTCAAAATATTCAATAAAGCTGTTAAGTTTTCGGCTGAAAGCAATGTAGCTCTTTCTTCAAGAGAGCAGAGAGCTTTAAAATATGATTTGATTGAAACATTAGATGCATACAAAGAGATACAGTATAAAAATCGCTTTGCTGACTTGCTTGTAGATAGTGGAATATATAAGGATAGTGAAATGGTAAATGCAATTCTAAAAACTAAAAACCCTTATCATCTACTTCAAACTATACATCATATTTCGTCTATTATTAGAAGTAATCAGACTATACAAATGGCAACGGAGAGAGCTTCTAAAATTATTTTTGCACTCAAAAACTTCTCTCATCAAGACCAAAATGGAAAAAAAACAAAAACAGATGTAAACAAGAGCATAGAAAATACGCTCGTTCTGTATTATAATCAAATCAAACATGGTATTGATGTGCAGAAAGATTTGAATCAACTACCTCAAATAATGGGGTATCCAGACGAGCTTGTACAGGTTTGGACAAACCTTATTCATAATGCAATCCAAGCCATGAAAAATGAAGGTGTACTGACTCTCAAGTCAGAGAAAAAAGACGACAATATTTTGGTTTCTATTGGCGATACAGGTACTGGCATTCCAAAAGAAGCTCAATCTCGTATCTTTGATGCCTTTTTTACTACCAAAAAAGCAGGTGAAGGCAGTGGGCTTGGGCTAGATATTGTCAAGAAAATTGTTGAGAAACACAATGGCAAAATTTGGTTTGAGAGTGAGGAAGGTAAAGGCACAACGTTTTTTGTTGAAATTCCTTTATCTAAATAGTAAAATAAAACCACCTTATTTACTAAAAGTGAATAGGGTGGTAGCAATATAATTTGTTGGGTAGAGCTAATCTAAAAGATTATCACTCATTTACTTTTTTATAATTTATACTTGTCTGTAAATTTATACTACTGATTATTCGTTATGAGATATTTAAAACAAGAATTTTATCAAATATTAAAATCCGATGAAGATTTCTTTGATTTCATTCAATTAAATGCTTTCGATGGTCTTTGGTTTTGGAATTTAGAGAAAGCTGGAGATAAATGGTTGAATCCTAAATTCTGTAGCCTTTTAGGATATGAACGTGAGGAGCTAAAAGGCAATCAAATAAATAAAATTTTTCATAGAGAAGACTTAGATAAAGCACTAAATATTTTTGAGAAGTATAAAAAATCTAATACTAATACTTATGAAGATGACATACGATTTGTCCACAAAACAGGAAAAGTCTTATGGGTCAGAATGAAAGCATTGATATTTGGCAAATCAGGTAATGGTAATCATAGAGTAGTCGTAACACATACAGATATTACACAAGAACACGAGCAAGAAAGAGAAATTATCCGTACACTAAATAGATATGAGTCTATTCTAAATAGCCATTCCACTTTTATCATCCGAACAGACTTACAAGGAAATTACACCTACGTAAATGATTACTTCTGTAAATGTCTAAATTTAGTTAGAGAAGATATTATAAATAGAAACTCTATGACAGCCATAGTAGAGACTGACCGTCATAAATGCCTTGAAGCTGTAAAAACATGTTTAGCTGCACCTAACGAATCAGTGTTTGTTCGGCTCAGAAAGTATTTATTTGACAAAGAAAAAAATGAATTTACAGATGAGTTTATTTACACAGATTGGGAATATATCAGCATTTTAGATGAGCAAGGAAGCATTTCAGAAATACAATGTGTAGGAATAGAAGTTACACAAAAGGTAGAAGCCGAACAAGAACTGGAAGCGACAAAAAATCTTTTACAGACCTGTAATGAAGCTGTAACAACAGGAATTTGGCATACAGATTTAGTAAACAAAAAAATATTTTGGGACAAAGTAACCAAACAAATCCACGAGGTCAGCCCAGACTATCAGTCAGATACGACAAATGGTTTTAAGTTTGAACATTATACGCCAGAATATAAAGAAATAGCGAAAGGTTTAGTAGATAAAGCTATCAATGAAGGCATTTCATTTGATGAAGAGCTGCAAATAGTTACAGAAAAAGGAAATAAAAAATGGGTAAGAGCAATAGGAATACCTGTTTTTGAAAATCAGACATGCATAGAGTTATATGGAACTTGCCAAGACATAACTGTTCAAAAGGAACTTGAACTCAAATTAAAAAATAAAGTCAAGGAGCTAGAAAAAACACATCAAGAACTTACTCATGCTCAAAAATTATTAGAAACTACCAATAAAGCAGCCCAAATAGGAATTTGGGAGCTAAACTTTGATGACTTTACAACCACATGGGATAAAATAACAAAAGATATACACGAAGTAGAGGGTGATTTTGTTTCTGACCCTGAAAATGGTATTGCTTTTTACAAAGAAGGGAATAGCCGTCAGATAATTACAAAAGTATTTACTAGAGCTTTAGAAGAAGGAGTACCTTTTGATGAACAACTCAAAATTATTACAGCTAAAGGAAACGAGATTTGGGTAAGAGCAATAGGCATACCTACTATGAAAGATGGTAAGTGTGTAGAGCTATATGGTACTTTCCAAAATATAGATAAGCAAAAGAAAAATGAAATCATGTTGCAAGAAAAGCTAGAAGAATTGAAGACTTCTCAAAAAGAGCTTTTACATACAAGTACACTTTTGGAAACTTGTAATGCAAGTGCAACTATTGGAACGTGGAAATATGATATAAATAGTAGAGATATTGGATGGGACAATATAGTACACTCTATTTATGCTTTACCTAAAGGAGTTGATTTGGATACAACTTCCAAAATCAATTTCTTCAAAAAAGGAAAAAATAGAGACATAGTCATAGATGTTATAAAAAAAGCAAGGGAAGAAGGGCAGCCTTTCGATGAAGAACTAGAGCTAATTAATTTTAGAAGACAACACAAATGGGTACGTATAATTGGTATTCCTCAAATGGAAAATGGAAAATGTGTAGAACTGTATGGTACTTTACAAGACATTACAGAAAAGAAAAATACTGAGCTTGCTCTTCAAGAAAAGGTAAAAGAGTTAGAGAAATCACAGCAAGAAGTTGAAAGAATACAGTCTAAATTGACTATGATTTTAGAAAAAACAGGAATTGGACTTTGGGAATTGAATCTAGCAACTGGTGGGAGTTTT
Source organism: Bernardetia sp. (assembly GCF_020630935.1). Taxonomy (NCBI): domain Bacteria; kingdom Pseudomonadati; phylum Bacteroidota; class Cytophagia; order Cytophagales; family Bernardetiaceae; genus Bernardetia; species Bernardetia sp. The sequence goes on along the minus strand of NZ_JAHDIG010000016.1, from coordinate 1,741 downwards.
TGGGATGAGCAAGCCTATAAATTATTTCATGAAACTAAAGAAACATTTACACCCGAAAAGTGGCAAGAAAAAATACATCCTGCAGATTTAGAATATATATTCCAAAATATAAACGACTTTGCTGAGAATAAAACAGATATTTTCGATATAAAATACCGAATGAATCAAAAAGACGGAATATATTATTATCATTCTAGAGGTGTTTTGGTGGAAGAGAACAATGAAAAAAGAATATCAGGAATTGTTCAAGATATTACAAAGCAAAAATTATCAAAACTTGAGCTTCAACAAAAACTACACGAATTAGAAGAAGCTCAAAAAGAAATCAAGAAGATTCAAACCAAACTTACCATAACTTTAGAAAAAACGGGAATTGGTATGTGGGAGATTGATTTAGTAAATAATAAAACCTATTGGGATAATCAGGCAAAGAAAATACTTGGCATTAGTCAAGATGAGGAAATGACAGCTGAAATTGCTGCACAAAGAGTAAATGCAGACGACCTAAAAAAAGGCAATCAGATGATTGAAGATTTGGTTTTACAAAAAATACCACAATATCAAGTAATATATAGAACAAAACCCATTGATGGAAAAATCAACTATCATGAGTCAAAAGCAATTCTAATCAAAAATGAAGAAGGGCAACCTATCTCTATATTTGGTATCACACAAGATATTACTCAGCAGAAAAAATCTGAATATGAACTTCAAAAAAATATAGATGAATTAAAGATTGCTAAAGAAGAAAATCAAAAGATTCAAGAGCGTCTTACACTTACCTTAGAAAAAACAGGTATTGGATTGTGGGAGTTTGATTTGATAACAAAACAGCCTTACTGGGACAAGCAGACTAAAAAAATATTTGGACTTGACCCTAACCAAGAAATCAATGCTGAGATGACTGCTCAAAGAATGCATAGCGAAGATTTAGAAAAAGTCAATCAGATGATTGAAGATTTGGCTACACAAAAAATCTCACAATATCATGCTATATACAGGACAGTTCCTATTGATGGGAAAACACGTTATCATGAGTCAAAAGCTATTCTTATTAAAAATGAAGAAGGAGAGCCTGCTTTTGTCTTAGGGGTTACACAAGATATTACCAAGCAAAAGGAATATGAAAAAATTATAGAAGAACAAAATAAAGACCTAGCTAGTTCTGAGAAACAACTTCGAAAAGGAATCAGAGAAATGTATCATCTCCAACAGGATTTAGCCAAGCAAAAACAACAACTAGAACAGATTTTTGATGCTGTACCAGCTATGATTTATCAGTTCAAACGAGATAATAAAGGCAATGTGTCTTTCCCTTTGGTAAGTAAAGGTTCTGAGCTTATTTTAGGTGTAAACCCAAAAGATATTTTGAATAACTCTTCAAACAATATTTTTGAATCCATACATCCAAAAGATTTACTTGGCTTTCAGTCTGCTATAAATTATTCGGTAGATACTATGCAGCAATGGGAATCTGAATTACGCCTCATGAAAGATGGAAAAGAAATGTGGATACATGCTACCTCTAAACCCACTCAAATAGGTGATGGAGGAGTCATCTGGACAGGAATTATGCAAAACATTGACCAGCTGAAAGCAACTGAACAGAAAATCCAAGAACAAAACACTCAACTACAAGAAGCTTTAAAAGAACTTAGAGAAACACAGTCTCAACTTATTCATAATGAAAAGATGACGACACTAGGGCAGCTTGTTGCCAGTATTGCACACGAAATAAATA
>NZ_JAHDIG010000015.1 GCF_020630935.1 Bernardetia sp. | reverse complement strand
GATGGAATCTTGCGCTAGAAAACCATTCTTAAACAAGTTCTAGGTTTCCTATACCAAGAGAAAAACGAAAGAAATTACACAAAAGCGACTTTTTACTATAAGCAAGCAATACACAATAAAAGAGAACAAATAAAAATTTTATTTCCCACTTTTTCTGAAACTGAAAAAGGGCTTTATTTTAAAGAAGTTTCACCCTTTTTTGAGCTTTTCGCAGGTCTTGCAGTGGATTATTATCCTTTCAATAAAAGCATTAGTCAAGACCTCTTCAACCAACAGCTTTTTACAAAAGGAATCATTTTTTCTTCTACTCAAAAAATGAAAAAGCAAATTTTAGGTAGTGGAGATAAAGAATTAATAAGTCAATACGAAAACTGGAAAAAAGAAAAAGAAAAATATATTAATCTACTTCAAACACCACTTCAAGAGCGAGATAAAAATATCAATATTTCAAAATTGGCATCTCAAATCAATGAACTAGAGCGAGAAATTTCCAAAAAATCAGCTTCTTTTAAGGAAAATACCAATCAAAGAGAATACAACTGGCAACACGTCAGAGAAACACTAAAACAAGATGAAGCTGCTATCGAAATGATTCATTTAGTAAGATATAACCTAAAAGATGAAGCTACTGATACAGTTTATGTTGCTTTAATCATCTCAGCAGAAACCACTGAAAGTCCAGAACTATTAGTATTAGAAAATGGAAATGAACTTGAAAACGGAGCATTTACTTTTTATCAGAATAACGTTGAGTTTACATTAGACGATACAGAATCTTATCATTTATACTGGAAACCTATTCAAGATAAACTAGATAGCCTCTCTAACAAAGGATATTCTAAAATATATTTCTCACCAGATGGCATATATCACAAACTCAACTTAAATACACTTCTAAACCCAACAACACAGAAGTTTATATTAGAAGAACAAAATATCAAACTCATTACGAGCAGTAGAGATTTGATAGAGTTTAAAGGCACAAACAGAGATATTGACCTAAGCAAAAATTTCAAAAACTATGAAGCTTTCTTAATAGGTTATCCAACATATAATCTAAATGGAAAAGATACTCTAAAGATAAAGGGTACAGACCGAAGTCTAAATGGATTACAACGTGTAGTAGGAACACAAGCTGTAATTCCTATTTTGGAAGGAACAAGAGTAGAAACCAACCAAATCAATTCTCTTTTTGATAAAAACAATATTTTCACAAACCTTTTACAGGAAAAGGAAGCCACAGAAGAAAACATAAAGGCTCTCAAAAATCCTACAATTTTACATATTGCTACCCATGGCTTTTTTATTCAGCCTCCAAAAGGCAAAATAACAACAATGCAAGAAGCAGAAGATAGAAGCCTTTTAGAGAATCCTTTGCTTAGAAGTGGACTATTGTTAGCAGGTTGCCAAAACCCACAAGTGGGAGAAGAAGATGGTATTTTATCCGCCGAAGAAGCTATGAATCTTAGTCTTGATAGCACAGAGTTAGTTGTTCTTTCTGCCTGTGAAACAGGCTTAGGTGATATTCAGAATGGAGAAGGAGTGTATGGACTTCAAAGAGCCTTTCGACAAGCAGGTGCAAAAACAATCTTGATGTCGCTTTGGAAAGTAAGTGATGATGCCACACAGCTTTTGATGACTACTTTCTATAAAGAATTTTTGAGTGGAAAACCAAAACGAGAAGCCTTCAAACTCGCTCAACTCAAACTCAAAGAACAGTACCCAGCACCTTATTACTGGGGAGCTTTTGTAATGGTAGGGGAATAGCAATTCACTATTCTTAATTTTTCAAAAACAAACTTTTCATTTATTTCGTAAATAAGGTTTTATCATTTAAAATATAAGCCATTGAAAAGTATTAATTTGTTTGTTGTTAGTTTAATTATTATTGGTCTGTTTTCTTGCCAAGAGAAAAAAGCAGAAAATGAAATCCGTTGGAAGTTTGGTAACTTTGAGAAGCTCACTTATGAATACCATCAAATATCAGAGAACAAATCTTCTATGATGAATTTTGGTAAGCAGGATGGAAAAATGTTGAGTAAAGCCACAGGACTACTTATCGTTTCTCCAAAAGAGGGTGGAAAAGCTGATGTAGTATTTAAGAATGTAGAAATGTCTCTGCTTTCAGTTTCAGAAGAAGGCGATACCACCCAAACTATGAAACAATCATCTCCAGACTTTTTCATGCAAGACATGGATGAGCTGGGTAAAATAGCAGGAAACTTAAACCAACAGACAGAATTACTTGCTCAAACGCTCTTTCCTATTCCGTCTGAAAAGCTAAAAGTTGGACAGACAAGTAAAATTCCTATAAGTATGCCCTTCAATATGTTAGGTTCAATTATCAATGTTACAGGTTTCAATGAAGTAAAGTTAGAATCTCTTGAAGATGCTAAAGCCAAAGTCTCTACTATAATAGATGTTTCTGAATTTGAAATTCCAGAAGATGCTAATGTAAATTATGAATGTTACTTGAAAGGTTCTTCCAATTATACCTTTGATACAACTCAAGGCTACTTTGATACTATTGATCTGAATATTACGATGGTTCTTAAAAACTTAGCTAGTGATAACCAAGATGAAAATGACTCTTTAGCTGGACAAGAAGATTTACTCAAAAAGTTGGCTGAAAAATTTGGTATGGAAGTGAACACAAAAATTAGCCTTAGACTAAAAGAAGTAAAATAGGTTTTGAATATGTAGATAACCTCACAATCAATTCCATTTATTCATAGCGCAGATTTTGAAAAACCTGCGCTATAAAAAGATACTATCCTCCCACACGATTACTCTCTTCTTCTGCACCTGTTTTTCTTCTACGAGCCGATTTTACTTGTTTGTTTCCAAACGTATAATTCAGATTTACTCGTATCTGACGGCTTTCCCAGCCACCACTACCTTGAATCAAGACATCTCCAAACTGTGTATCTCCACGCCAAGGCGAACTAAAGAAAACATCGCTCATAGACATACGGAAAGAGAGTTTATCTTCCAAAAATGACTTTTGAATAGCTAAGTCCATTGCACCAAGACTTTTTGTCTGATATGTTCCTCCCCAAACGGAAGGCGAGTTGTACCACCCCGAAACTTCAAATTTATAGCCTTTTGGTAAAGAGAATGTGTTTTGTCCATAAATATTGAGAGTACTTTGTGAGATAGATACAAACTCATCTGTTTTGCCTTCGTAAGAACTATGAAAAGCATTCAGATTGACAAAAGCATTCCACCACTTACTGACCTCAAAAGGATAGCTCAAATTAAAACTCCATGTTTGTTGTGTGGCAATGTTCTGCTCTTGAATAACACTTCTGCGCTCATCTTGTGCAGTTGTAACTTGTGCAAAAAAATCACTGACATAACTGTAACTTATTGAAGTATTGAGTGTGTATTTGTAAGTGTGTGAGAACTTGATATTATCTGTATATTGAGGCTGTAAAAATGCATTTCCTTTTCTTGCTGTAAGCTCATCGATTTGCTGTTGGAACGGATTGAGGTTTTGATAATTTGGGCGTTCAATTCTTCGGCTGTAGGTTAGTGCAAAAGAGTTATTACGATTAGCATTATAGGTCAGACCTCCACTTGGAAAAAAGTTAGTGTAGTTTCGCTTTACTCTTTCGTTATTTTCTTCTTGTGTACTGGTTAGTTTTCCATCAGAAAGAGTCTGTTCTGCACGAAGCCCAAACTGAAGATTCATTTTTTTCCATCTTCTGTTATAATTGAAATAGGCTGCATTTACAATTTCTTCATAGACAAAATTATTACTCTTTTCTTCATTGAAAACTCTATTTTTTCCTTCTACATCATAAAAATCAAACGTATTGTCTGTATTTACCATCGAAGATTTGATTCCTACACCTAATTTTCCTTTCAAAAAATTCTGCTCATAATCCATCTTAAACGTTGCAATATCAATATTAACAGGCAATACCATTTCATAAATCACGCTAGATATTAAATCCTGTTCATTTGCTCCATAATATAAATTTGGCTGATAGGTTTTTCCATCATTTTTATACTGTCCATAATCTAAATCTACATTGAAGGTATGTCCAGTAGTATCTTCGTAACGATAATTTAAGTTTCCAAGCACGTTGTAAAAATCTCTTTGATTCATACTTTCAGCTTGCAACACTTGCAGCATTTCGCCTGTACTTTGATTACTGATAGGCGTTCTTGCTGTGGTATTTATGTCCATATTACTAAAGTTACCATTTATCAACACGCCAAACGTACTTTTTTTACTTGCAAAAAAGTCTGTTCCTAATTTTACATTATGACTACTTTGGTCAATAATAGTCGTGGCACGATTATCAAAAATAAAATCGTTTTGAGTTCTATAAAGATTAATAAAACGACCCGTTTCTCCAAAACGATTGCTATACGTGAAAAATGTATTCGTCTTTTTTGTGCGATTGTTCAAAGAAAGCGAAGCGTTGTAACGCTGATTGTCCCAAACAGAATAGCCCAAGCCCACTGAACCGTTTGTACCCAAATTTTTATTTTTTTTGAGTTTGATATTCAAAATCCCTGCACTACCAGCAGCATCGTATTTTGAAGAAGGTTGTGTAATAATTTCAATAGATTCAATATCTGAAGCCTGTAACGTATTTAAGTAATTGGTAAGGTCTTCGCCTTGCAAGACCGAACGCTTGCCATCAATATAGACTTGAACACCTGTTTTTCCCTCAACGATAATAGAATTATTATTATCCAAAATTACTCCCGGTGCTTTTCTTAAAGTTTCTAAGCCAGAATTTCCAGTCGCTGCAAGTGTTCCCTCTACATTGAAAACAGTTTTGTCTGCCAACACTTCCACCATGGGTTTTGTCGCTGTAACTTCAACAGCCTCAAGCACATTATTACTTTGAATAACAAATTTATTTAGGTTTATTTCTTTAGCAGAGCTTTCAGTAACTGAAATAGTTGGAGAAGTAAATTTTTGATAGCCTACACTCGTCAAGATAATAAAATACTCTCCGTTTCGAACATCTACAATTCTAAAATTTCCATCTGCATCAGCTACAGAGGCTTTGGCAAGCGAAGAGTCTGCAACATTCATCAGTCCGACAGCAGCAAATGAAATAGCATCTCCACTATCCGATTCGGCAGAACCTATAATGGAATGCCTATCGTTTTGAGCCAAGGCAGAAAAAGAAGAAAAAAGGAATAAGACAAAGAATGATAATTTGAAAGAGGTAATTAAATTTCCCATGATTTTGGTTGAAAATTATTAAATAGTAGTTAGATTGAAATATTTGCTTGGATAGTATGAAAAGACAAACAATTATTACTAACGTTGCACGTCTTTAGCTTTTTTTGGGAAAAGGCAGTAGTTTGTTAAGATTTGTTTGTAAAAAAGTTGTTAAGCAAAATTTATTTTTGCTACTGCTAACACTATTGGCATTTTCTATAAAAAATATGTATTTTTGGTAAAATTTAGAATAGAATTTTCATATATAAAACTCATATAAAAATGAATTATTGGTTTCTCTGCAAAGTCAGTTATACAAAAGAATTAGAAGACGGCACAGTAAAAAGAATGAAGGATAACTACCTTACTGATGCCACTACGCTCACAGAAGCAGAAGCACGTATGCACGAAGAAGTAGGCAGACAGATGCGAGGAGAATTTTCAGTTGCAGCAGCCAACAGAATGAACTTTGTAGATGTTTTTACCTATCCAGATGTTGATAATTACTACAAGTGCAAGGTGCGTTATGTAACCATTGATGAGGCAAAAGGCAAAGAGCGTGAAGTAAAAAATCAAGTCTTGATTGCAGCTAATGATTTGTTGGATGCTTACAATCGCTTGATGAAAGAATATTCTTCTATGCTTGTTCCTTATGAAATTATTGAGATTGTCAAAACGCCTTTAGTGGAAGTGTTCCGTTATAAGTCGCCAGATGAAAGAGTTACGCCAAACCTTCGTCCGATTTCAGAAGTAGAGGAAGTGGATGAGTAGAAATGTATTGTATTGTTGGTGGGGACACTAACAACAGCAAAGTGAGAAATTAAGAGCATACATTTAACGCAAGATTTTGTCTTGCGTTTATTTTTTTTAAAATTATGAAATATTTACTAATTATGTTTATAGTTGTAACTTGTATGAGTTGCAAACAGGATTATAACAAGGATATTTGGATAAAAAACCAAAATCAAAGTTCAGATAATCCTCGCTTTGAGATGACAAAAGATTTAAGGGAAAACTACCTATTGAAAGGAATGAGTATTGATACAGTATTTAGTTTGCTTGATGAACCAAAATATATTGATACAATTGAAAGTAGAATTCAATGGACATACCCTATTGGAAGCAATCCAGGCTTTCACATTGACCCTTATTATTTAGTCATAGACTTCGATTCAACAGGGCATTTGATAGAAACAGATATGCATGTACACTAATAATTCAGTCTGTCGTTGATGGGGACACCAACGATGACAAATGTAGCTCATTCTTTAGAATTATGAAGTAATCAGCATAGCTAATGAGAAAACAAAAAAAGCTACAAAACAAAAAACTGTTTAGTAGCTTTTTTTAATGCCTATATCTTTTTATTGTGGAAATACGTAAATTAAAGATGTGAATAAAAATATTTTGAAGAAAATCTATCCCATTTCAATAAATAATAGCTTTAATGACTAAAAATAATTTGAAAGTTCTATTCCTACCTATTTTATATTTTGGTTTTGTAGCGAGTTTGTTTAGCCAAAACCCAGAGGAAATTTATAACCAATACAAAAAAGAATTTCCAGATAAAATGGCTGTTTTACTAGAAAAAAATGATGAAATAATCATTGATTTTGAAGATGATACCGTAGCCACTACACATATAGAATACGAAGACTTATTATTCTTGACAGACCGTGCAGTAGGTTTGGCTTCTCAAAAGGCGTATGAATCTTATTTTTCTAAGATTGAAAAAATTGATGCCCTTACACTTGTTCCCAATGGAAAGCGTTACAAAAAAATGAAGGTAGAATATTTTAAAAAGGAAAAAGAATCTTCTTCTGGAATTTTCTATGACGATTTAGAATCTACCAATTTCATTATGCCAAATGTTTCTCCAAAGGCTCGTACACAAGTTGAGATTACACAAAATATCAAAGACCCTCGTTTTTTGAGTTCATTTTATTTAGATAGTTATGTGCCTATAAAATCGGCTCGCCTAACGCTCAAAGTTCATAAAGACATAGAAATTGCCTATAAATTATTCAATACAGAAGATATAAAGTTAGATTTTCAAAAATCAGAAAAAGGAAACTATATAATTTATGAGTGGAGTGCAAAAAACTTGGCAGATTTCAAAGCAGAAGACAATGCACCACGTCGCAATTATTTTTCTCCTCATATTGTCTATTATGTTACGCAAATCAACTATCCCAACCGAACACAAAAACTGGCAAAAAATGTAGCTGATTTGTATGATTGGTATTCTAATTTGTCTTGTAGAGTGAATTTAGAAGACGATGCAGAGCTTTCCAAAACGGTTCAAGGACTGATAAAAGATGTAGAGAGCGAAGAAGAAAAAGTAAGAAATATTTTTTATTGGGTACAAGACAACATCAAATATGTAGCTTTTGAAGATGGAATGCGTGGTTTTGTACCTAGTGAGGCAAGTTTTGTGTATGCCAAGCGTTACGGCGATTGCAAAGGAATGTCATCTATCATCCACAAAATGCTCAATATGGCAGGTATTGAAAATACGTATCTGACTTGGATTGGTTCTAGGGATTTGCCTTATAAGTATTCTGAACTTCCTACTCCGATTGTAGATAATCACATGATTGTAACCTACCAAAACAAAGAGGGAGAATTTATTTTCTTAGATGCGACAGATTCGTATTCTCCGTTTGGCTTTCCATCGTCTATGATACAAGGCAAGGAAGCTCTTTTAGGAATGGGAAGAGAGGAGCATAAAGTGGCTCTAGTTCCGATTATTAATAAAGAAAAAAACTATTCGAATGAATCTGTTGAGCTTTCTATTTCAGATAAAAACTTAGTAGGAAAAGGAAAATACCAAGCAGAAGGCTATCCAAAAGGCTACATGACACACTACATAGACGGACTTTCAAAGGAAAATGAACAGCGTTACATGAGCCGTTATTTTACAAAAGGTAATAATAAGTTTTTTGTAGATGATTATGCCATCAAAAATCTGAATGAAAAAGATGAGGCTCTAAAAATTGAATATGATTTCAGAATTGAAGATTATGCAAAGTTTGTAGGCGATGAAATTTATATTAATATGAATATGGAAAAAGCCTTTAGCAACGACGAAATAGACACAGAAGAACGAAAAGCACCCATCGAAAACGACTATCTGTACCAAACTAACAACAGTACATTTTTAAAAATCCCTGAAGGTTATGAGATAGAATATTTGCCAGAAAATAGCAGTTTCAAAAACGATTTGTTTGGTTATGAAATCAAATATGAAAAACTAGAAGGTAAGGTAAAATTCACACATAATTATTATAAAAATTATCTACTTCTGAATAATGAGAGCTTCGAAGATTGGAATAAAATGATAAAAGAAGTTAATAAAGCCTACCGTGAAGTCATTATTTTGAAGAAAAAGTAAGTATTCATAGATTTTATCCTCTAATAAATAGGCTTTTCTACATTTAGGAAAGCCTTTTTTATGTGTTTTTTTGTACCTTTGCAGCCGAAACAAAAACCTTTTTGTTGAACGGTTACTTTCCTAACTATCAACAAATTAACAATAAAAATAGGTTAAATAAAATATATGGCTGCCATTTATCGTAAATTTGGAATTACTACAATCATTGCTGTTTATCTACTCATTTTAGTAGGTGGAATTGTACGTAGCACGGGTTCTGGAATGGGTTGTCCAGACTGGCCTAAATGTTTTGGACAATATGTTCCTCCCACAGATATTAGTGAACTTCCAGAAGATTATAAAACTATTTATGCTATACAAGGACGTGAAATTGCAGACTTCAATGCTGTTCATACGTGGATAGAATATATAAACCGTCTTTTGGGTGCGCTTATTGGGCTTTTCATCTTGATTACAGCTGTTCTTTCTATTTCATTTTGGAAAAAAGACAAACTCATTACTGTTCTTTCTTGGTTGGCTTTAGTCTTTGTTTTAGTACAGGCTTGGCTAGGCGCAAAAGTGGTTTCGACAGATTTACATGAGGGAATGATAACCATTCACATGGTAATGGCTCTTGTTATTGTAGGGCTTCTAATTTATACGATTGTTCGTTCGTATAATGGAGTATTGAAGACTGAAAAAGTAAGTAATCTCTCAAAGTTAAATCTCATTACATTTTTAAGCGCAATAGTTGCTTTTGCTCAACTTATCTTAGGAACACAAGTCAGAGAAAATGTAGATACAGTTTCAAAAACATTAGGCGATACTCTTAGAAGTGAATGGATAGAAAATTTGGGAATGACATTTTATATTCATCGTTCGTTTTCAATATTGGTTTTGTTACTTCATTTGGGCTTGGTCTATATGCTTTGGAAAAATACTTCTAAGAATGGACGCATCCAAGCACTTGGAAAAAGTCTTTTAGCTATTTTGGTTATTGAAGTTATTACAGGAACAATAATGGCATATTTTGCTATTCCAAAACCTTTACAGCCTGTTCATATGCTTTTGGCTTCTGTTGCTTTAGGCATTCATATACTGCTTATTTTGTTTATTAATTTTGAATCACTCTTCAAGAAAAAATATTGAAACTTAGACTCTAAAGATTTTTAACATCTTTAAGGTCTGAACTCGTATCACTATGCTCACAAATTCAGATAACGTTACCTTGGATATAAACTTAGAACTTCCAGAAACACCAACAGACAAACATAACACAGATGTTATTCATGCAGAAACATCAAAACTTAAAGCCTTTTTTGCGCTTCTCAAGTTTCGTCTGTCGGCTTTAGTAGTTTTTTCTTCTGCTATTGGCTATGCTTTAGGAGTAGAACAAATTACTGATTGGAAAAAATTTGCTGTTTTTTGCTTTAGCAGTTTTATCATTACAGGTTCTGCCAATACTATCAATCAAGTGATTGAAAAAGAGTATGATAAGAATATGAAACGCACCAAAACTCGTCCTTTGCCTACTGGAGTTATTTCACCAGCAGAAGGGATAGTTTTTGCCACTATTTTGGCAATTATTGGAGGAGCTTTGCTCGTTACTTTTGTCAATTCTCTGACGGCTGCCTTAGCTCTGCTTTCTCTCTTTTTATATGCTTTCGTTTATACTCCTTCTAAAAGAATTTCATCTTCTTCTGTTTTTATCGGAGCTTTCCCAGGAGCTTTTCCTCCTCTTATTGGTTGGGTAGCTTCTAATGGAGAAATTACACATTTTGCGCTCATTCTTTTTGCGATTCAATTTCTTTGGCAGTTTCCTCACTTTTGGGCAATTGCTTGGCTTGGAAATGACGACTATGTAAAAGCAGGTTTTAAAATGCTTCCAAGTGGAGGAAAAACACTTAGAACTTCTATTCAAATTTTGATGTATACACTCTTTTTACTACCAGTTGGCTTAATGCCTTACGTTTATGGAATGTCTGGTAAAATTTCAGCAATTGTCATTTTTGCTGCTGGACTTTTATTCTTAGTTCCTGCGTGGCTTTTAGTAAAAAAGGGAGATAACAAATCAGCATTATTCTTAATGTTTTCATCGTTTTTTTATCTGCCTATCGTACAACTAGCTCTATTATTTGATAAACTATAATTTTTACTAACCGTCGTTGAGACTTTAACCATCAACGAGGAAAATATAACCAAAATGAATACAACAAATAAAATATATATAGAAGAACAAGACGCTCATGCAATGAACCCCAAAAGGTTCAACGTGTGGCTTTTCATTGTCAGTATAATCATGGTTTTTGCAGCCCTTACTTCAGGTTATATTGTAAGACAGGGAGATATTTTGAAAGAATGGCTCGTTTTTGATTTGCCTTCTCTCTTTTATTGGAGTACAGGCGTAATTCTTTTGAGTAGCGTTACGATGCACTGGGCGTATATTTCAGCCAAAAAAAATGAAATCGGACAAGTAAAAATTGGTCTTTGGCTAACATTAGTTCTAGGTTTTGTCTTTTTGTATGTACAAGTAAAAGGATGGGGACAGCTTGTAGATGCAGGCGTTTTCTTTGCTGGCGAAAAGAGTAATCCTGCTGGTTCGTTTGTCTATGTTATCTCTGGACTTCATGGCGCACATATTTTGGCAGGGCTCATATTTGTCTTCATTACACTCATAAAGGCAATGCAATCTAAAGTACACTCCAAAAACACGAACACAATAGCAATGTGCATGACCTTTTGGCACTTTTTAGACCTTCTTTGGATATATCTGTTCTTCTTCTTCTATTTCTTTAAAGATGGATTGAATTAAAACTAAAGATATTAAAAAACGGATATTCTGAAAATGAATATCCGTTTTTTTATTTTATACTATTCTCACTCCAATAATGGCTACATCATCACGTTGAGGCTGATTTCCTTTGTGTTCATCAAAATTTTCTTTCACTATTCTGCCTTGCTCCTTCATAGGAAGGATAGCTATTTCTTGAAGCATTTTTTTGAGATAATGAGAACCAAATTTTCTGTCCGTCAAATCATTTTGGTCAGCATATCCATCACTACATAAATAAAAACTATCTCCTTTTTCCAAAATCAGTTCATTTACCTCAAAGTCTATTCTTGCTTTCTTAGAATATCCTCCAATACTTTGTCTTGTTCCTCTAATTTCGTGAATTTGCTGTGTAGATTTTTGGAAATAATACAAAGGACGTTTTGCTCCAGAAAAACGAATTTTGCACTTTCCATCGTCCAAATATTCCATTATACAAAGTCCGATATCCATTCCATCATCGTTAGTTGTATTTTGTTGTTTTAGAGCCTTCTGAATGGTAATATGTAATTCTTCCAAAATTTTGTCTGGTTCTTCTAGCTCATTTCTATCTACGAGCGCATCTAAAGCAGCTGAGCCAATCATAGACATAAAAGCCCCTGGAACACCATGTCCAGTACAATCTGCCACAGCTAGAAAAATCTTTCCTTTGAGGTCTGTGAGCCAGTAAAAATCTCCACTTACAATATCTTTCGGACGATAAAAAGTAAAATATTCATGCAAATGCAAACTCATTCGCTCTTCGAAAGGCAAAATAGCATCTTGAATGGTTTGAGCATAACGCAAACTGTCTGTAATATTCCTGTTAGCATCTTCAATGACTTTGTGCTGTTTTTTGACAGTTTCTACGGTGGCTATCAACTCCTCATTAATAGAATTTAATTCCTCATTGGTAGAGAGTAATTCTTCATTAGTAACTTTTAAATCTTCTGTAGCTTCTTGTACTTTCGTTTCTAAGACTTTATTCTGCTCTTTAATGAGGTTTTCATTTTCAAGTGTTTTTTTCAAAATTTCCTTCTGTGCCTTGTCTTTTTGTTTTTTATAGACATTTATTCTATCTGCCAAAGCTAATGAAAGCAACATCACTTCTAAAGCCGAACCTGCCAAAATAGCATTGTTCGTAAACCAGTTGTGAGGAATAGCTGCATTAAGTTGCAAGATAAATATAATTAGCCCTACCAAATACGCAAACCAAGCTATCAAAAAGAAACGAGCAGGTTTATACCCTTTGACAAGCAAATAGATAGTTGTAGCCAAAAGATAAACTGCCATCAAAATTACAGCGAGTTGTCCTAAAATAGCACTCAAACCATAAATACCCAAAACCCCAATAATAATACTGACTGCATTTAAAAATAATAGAACAAAAATTATCTTGTCTAGTCTTGGTGCATTTTTAGGTAATTCCAAAAATCTTCTTGCAAAAAGTAGCATAAAAAATACTACTAGCGAAGAAATAGGAGGAACATAGTAATTTATATTTGCTGTATTAGCCCATAAAAACTCAAAGGAATAACCTTTAAACATGGTATAGACCAAACAAATTCCAAAAACATACACTACATAATACAAATACAGTCTATCACGTATAGAAAATAAGACAAAAAGATTGTAAAAACCCATTACCAACATAATTCCGATATAAATTCCGATAGCTACATCGAATGGATGCTGTTCTTCGAATAGTTTTTTGGCTGTTCCTATAGTAACCGTAGTTTGTGTAGGAAAATTACTTTTGATATAGAGATAAAATGTCTTTTTTTCGTTTTCTAGTAAAGGCAATAAGAAATTAGGCTCTGTATATTGCACTTCTCTTTTTTGAAAATCAAAGGCAGCTCCAGACTCTCCTAGTAGTTTTAACTCATTTTCAATTTTCTCAAAGAGAAGAATAGAATCAAGCATTGGATTATTTATCTCAAGGTATATTTTTTCATCAATTTTTCTTTCCACCTCAAAACGAAACCAAAAGGCTGATTGGGTATTGGCAAAGTTGAGAACATTGCCGTTATTGCTCACAAAATTTGACTGCAAATCTAAAACTTGCTTCGGATTGGAAATAAACTGGCTCGTTGTATCTTCCAAATACAGCATTTTATCTGCCACACTATATATTTTTTCGGTAGTGTTACAGGAAATGTTTTTTTCAGATTGAGCTTCTAATGATTGACAAAGAAAAAGCAGTACTACAAAAGTAGCAAGTAGTAGTATTTTTGGCTTCATAAGTTTAGTATAATAATTCTATTTAAAAAGCATCTCAAATAGTTAAAGGGAATAATAAAGACACTTTCATTAAGAACAATATACGCACAATCATTACTTTATCAAAACAATATTCTGAAAAAACCAAAAACCACACAATTAAAAACAACTAGAGTAGCAGATATGAGATAAAAAAAATTGTAGGTATCGCTACACTAAAATACCAATGAACGGTACTTTTTCCATGCTCTGTGACTTACAGAACAACAAATATCTATGGATGTCTAGTATTCTAAAAAACAACTTTAACTTACTTTATTGAAGTAGTATTTAGTATTCTACTCCTTCAAATGTACTTTTTTCAAGTCGCCTGTTTCAGTCAGAATATAAATAGTCTTATCTTCTTTTTCTTTTGCGAGTACATAACGCACCTTCAGCGTAAAGACAAGTTGAACAGCAGGCTCTAAAATTGTTGGATTGATGATACACTCAATATTATCATAATCCAACTTTTCATAAAATGCACTTGGCGAACGGTTTTGATTATTGATTTTTGAGTTTTTTGAAAAAGATGTTTTTCCCTTTGAAATAGCACTATACGAACGGTATCTGTCGAATGGAAAGTAAGTTTGAAAACTCTCATCTGCCACTTTATTGGCTGTTGAAAGTTTGATGTTTAAGCTATCATATACTTGCTCTTTTTTCTTGATAATTTGGGCTGCCTTTTGGCGCAAGGTCTGATAGAGTTTGTCAGTATCTTTGATAAAATATTCTACCTTAGACAAATCATAAATCTCATTTTCAGCAGCTTTAGCAATAATTTGGTCTAAGATTTTATTATCTTTAAAACGAATATGTACATTTTTTTTAAGCTCAAAACCTACTGGAACTTCATTATATGTTCTACTAAAGAGTTTTTTCTCAATATCATATTCATACTCTGGAACAAGAGAAAGAAAATCAATGATTATTTCGTTTTCTTTAATACCTAGAGCCAACAAACCTTTCTGAAAATCAGCAATACGTTTGTCCATATTTTCTTGGACATCTTTTAAAACTTTTCCTTTTTGTTCGATATGAAACATAGCCACATATTCGTCTGCTGTTACGTTCATCAAAACAGTTGCGTCTAGTTCTTGTAGATTCGTTCCCAAAATTGTCGCTTGTGGAAGCACTTGAGTCGGACGTTCGTCGCTGTAATTATCGTAATTAGAATTACCATAATTATAATTAGCTCTATTTTGAGCAAAGCCTGTACTGTTTAAAAAAATCAAAACAAAAACTGTAAGCAAAGATTGAATTGTTGTGGTTTTCATAAAGTTTAAAGTAAATTTGGTAAAAGGTTAATTTCAAGACCCTAAGGGTTTTCGAAAACCCTTAGGGTCTAAATGAAAAAAAATGATAAATCTCTCTAATTTACAAAAAGATAAAGTTTCTACAGCACAAGTAGTGGCAGATATTGGTGTCTTGATATTGGTTTTGATAAACCTTACCCTTATAGTTTTCAATTTTCTGTTTTCTGCCCATTTGGTTCAAGATTTTTTGAAAGAATATCTCAATTCATTTTATCATTTTTATCACGATTATGTTTTTAAGAATTTTGCCCTTATAGACTTAGTCTTTGTCGGAATTTTTATTACAGATATTATTGTTCGTTGGGCGATTGCTATTTACTTGAATACATATCATCGTTGGTTTTTCTATCCTTTTATCCATTGGTACGATGTTTTAGGTTGTTTACCTTCATTTCGCTCGCTTCGTGTGTTGCGTCTAGCAGCAATTTTATACAAACTACATTTGATGAAAGTTATCAACTTATCAGATACGTATATTTACAAGACAGCAGGAAAGTATTTTTCCATTTTTGTAGAAGAAGTTTCAGACAGGGTAGTGATAAATGTTTTGAATGAAGTACAGGGAGAAGTAATGAAAGGAAGTCCTATTGTTGAAAAAATAGTAGAAGATGTAATTCAGCCTCGCTCCAATCTGCTAACTACTTGGGTAACCAAACGTGTGCAAGTTGTTGCAGCACAGAATTATCCGAACTACAAATACGAACTCCGACGTTATGTAGAAGCTCTCATTAATGAAGCCGTAGAAAATAATGCAGAAATAAAAACTATTGGAAATGTTCCTATTATGGGCGAGTTTATAGCACAAAACCTAGAACGAGCCATTGCAGACATTGTTTTTAATGTTGTCAATCAGTTAGTGGAAGATGCTACCACCACGAAAGACAACCGAATTTTGAAAGAAGTAACTGATATTTTAGTAGAAGCCCTACTTATAGATACAAAATCGCAACAACAATTTGGACAAATAACGAAAGGAATGATAAGTGAAGCCTTAGAACTTATCAAAAAACAAGTTGCTATCAAACAGTGGAAAGTAAGAGAACTAGAAGAAAAAGAGTTTGGTTTTAGTCCTCCTGCTCAAGAAAGCATAGAAGAGATTGAAGCCGAATGGGAACAGGAAAAAACAGGCATAAAATTAACTAAAAATCCTAAACGGAAGTAACAAAGTCTTATGAAATACAAAAAGCTACCATTAATGATTTATAATTAATCGCTAAATATTAAAAAGTGTCATCTTGTCTGAAATTGGTAAAAAAAATTAAAAGAACTACCTTTGTAAATTGTTAAAATCTACTTTTGTATGGTTTTAGAAACAGTTTCTACTGTTTGTTGGTGTTGCTTTCACTAAAGCACCAACAAAGGTATTTTTTCCTTGTTCTGTAACTCACAGAATAAAAATAATCAAAGATAAATCAACAATTAAATCATAAATTTTGGATATACAAGGCATAATTATTGGCATTTTGCAGCTTTTGGCTTCTCTTTCTATTTTGGTAGGTCTGCACGAGTTAGGACACTTACTGGCTGCAAAGTATTTTGGTGTAAAAGTAGAAAAGTTTTCGATTGGTTTTCCCCCAAAAATATTTGGTTTTAAATATGGAGAAACAGAATATTGCCTAAGTGCGATTCCACTTGGTGGCTATGTCAAAATTGCTGGAATGATAGATGAGTCATTGGACACAGAACAAATGAGCAAAGACCCAGAACCATGGGAGTTTCGTACCAAACCAGCGTGGCAACGTCTGATTATTATGTTGGGAGGAATTATTTTCAACGTTATTTTAGGCGTTTTGATAATGATTGCCATTGCTTTTACGTATGGCGAAAAATATATTCCGATAGAAGAAGTAAACAAATACGGTATTGAAGTAAATGATTTGGGTAGAAGTATTGGACTTGAAACAGGCGATAAAATCATCAATATCAATGGAGAAAAACCAAAAGCCTTTAAAGACCTTTTAGACCCATCTTTCATTTTGAATGACGATTCATATTATACGATTGAAAGAAATGGAGAGCAGAAAAAAATTGACATCACAAGCGAGTTTTTACAAAAATATAGTTCTTCTGATTTAAAAGATGAAGAGAAAAGATTTATAACAATTCGTGAAGACAAATATTCTTTTGCTATTGGTGCAGTTGCTCCAGACAGAAATGCAGGTAAGGCAGGTTTAAAGAGCAAAGACAAAGTTGTTAAAGTAAATGAAACTACAATTACAGATTTTGCCTCTTTCCAAAAAATGCTTCATCAGAATGCAGGGAAAGAACTTTCTTTTGTAGTGGAAAGAGATGGTAAAACGATTACTTTGCCTGTAAGCGTAGCAGCAGACAGTACTATCGGAGTAGGAATTGCCTATGATATAGATTATGTAGAACGTCCTTATACTTTTGTAGAATCTTTAAAAGTAGGAACTGAAACAGCCTTTGGCGTGATAGGCGTACAAGCAAAAGCCTATAAGAAAATGGCAAAAGGAGACATCAACGCTTCCGATTCTTTGAGTGGACCTATCGGAATGGTAATGATTTTTGGGACAGAATTTGAAGCCTATCGTTTTTGGAGAATTACAGGATTTTTATCAATGGTATTGGCTCTTATGAACTTGCTTCCAATTCCAGCCCTTGATGGTGGACACGTAATGTTCCTTTTATATGAGATGATTACAGGTCGTCCTCCTTCGGATAAATTCTTAGAAATTGCTCAAAAAGTAGGAATGGTCTTGATTCTTTGTCTTATGATTTTCATTTTTGGAAATGATATTTGGAAACTGATAAAGGCAAATCTATAAATTATTCCTAGAAAACTATAAAAAAGCCCCTCAAAAACAATATTGTTTTTAAGGGGCTTTTTTTATGAAATCAAAACTTTTTCTTATCTCTACAATCTCATTTTTTTAAAAAGGAACGAAATACTGTGATTTTGTTTTACTATATGATAAGGCAAGCCTTATCACTACCATAATCACTTTTTTATGTCAGATTACGAAAATAATTCGCCCTCTAGTGTAGAATCTAAAAGAGATATTGCAAAGCATAATCAAATCTTAGCAACAGAACATGATAAAAAACTATTTTTTGAAACCATTGAAAATCTTCGTGAGCCAAATGAGGCACTAAAGAAAGCCTATAAAAATAGAAATAAATTCTTTATAGAATAGAAAAACCCTAAGGGTTTATAAAGCTCCTTAGGGTTTAAATATGTATCACAAAAATGTTACATTTTAAATATGAATTACCTCATCATACGCTGCTGCTGCTGCTTCCATTACAGCTTCTGACATTGTTGGATGTGGGTGAACTGATTTGATGATTTCCATTCCTGTTGTTTCTAATTTTCTTGCTACAACAGCTTCTGCAATCATTTCTGTTACGTTTGCACCAATCATGTGCGCTCCAAGCCACTCTCCATATTTTGCATCAAAGATAACTTTTACAAAACCTTCTTTTGCACCTGCTGCACTTGCTTTTCCAGAAGCAGAAAACGGAAATTTACCTACTTTCACTTCATAACCAGCTTCTTTTGCCTTTTCTTCTGTCATTCCAACAGAAGCAATTTCAGGAACACAATACGTACACCCTGGGATATTTCCATAGTTTAGTGGCTCTGGGTGGTGTCCAGCAATTTTTTCCACACAGATAATTCCCTCTGCACTCGCTACGTGTGCTAGAGCAGGACCGTGTACGATGTCTCCGATAGCATATACACCATCGACAGAAGTTTTGTAGTAATCATCTACAATTACTTTTCCTTTTTCTGTCTTTACGCCAGTTTCTTCTAGTCCGATACCTTCTAAGTTTGTAGCTACTCCAACAGCAGAAAGCACTACATCACACTCTAAAACTTCTTCTCCTTTTTTTGTTTTGACAGTTACTTTACAGCCACTACCCGAAGTATCTACTTTTGTTACTTCCGAAGAAGTCATGATTTTCATTCCTTTTTTCTTATACTGTCTTTCCAATTCTTTTGAAACATCTTTGTCTTCAACAGGAACAATTCTGTCCATAAACTCTACAATCGTTACTTCTGTTCCAATAGAGTTATAAAGGTAAGCAAACTCAACCCCAATTGCTCCAGAACCTACAACTACCATACTTTTAGGCTGCTTCTCTAATGACATTGCCTTACGATATTCAATAATTTTCTTTCCATCGATAGGAAGGTTTGGAAGCTCTCTTGCACGTCCACCTGTTGCAACGATTATATTTTTGGCTTCGTATGTTTGTTTTTTGCCGTCTTCTGCTGTTACTTCAACTTTGCCTTTTCCAGCTAATTTGCCGAAGCCCATTATTTTATCAATTTTATTCTTTTTGAATAAAAATTCAATTCCTTTACTCATTCCACCAGCTACATTTCGGCTACGACCAATCATATCGCCAAAATTTACTTTTGAGTCGCCTACTTCAATGCCATAATCTTTTGCATGCTGTACATATTCAAATACTTGTGCCGACTTTAAAAGTGCTTTTGTAGGAATACAGCCCCAGTTCAGACAGATTCCTCCTAGAGATTCTTTTTCTACTACGCCTACTTTCATTCCAAGTTGAGAAGCACGAATTGCAGCTACATAACCTCCCGGTCCT
This sequence comes from Bernardetia sp., assembly GCF_020630935.1. NCBI lineage: Bacteria > Pseudomonadati > Bacteroidota > Cytophagia > Cytophagales > Bernardetiaceae > Bernardetia > Bernardetia sp. Next base: position 51,923 of record NZ_JAHDIG010000015.1, on the reverse strand, counting down.
GAACCGATTACTATTAAATCATAAGTTGCCATAAAATGTATTGATTGGATTAAGGTTTTCTAATTTTTAATACTTCAAAGATAAGACTTGAAAAGCAATAAAAAAAAATGCTAATCCTCTAAATCAGAATTACTTTTTGTAATGTGATTGCATGAGGATTAGCAAGAATTAGATGGCTTATAAGGTTATTTTAACCCATAGAATAAAAAAAGCGTTCTTCTGTAATTTTGCCATCTTCTACTTTATAGACAGCTACTTGATCTTCTTTAAGTCTTCCTCTATCTTTAAAAGTAGCATCATACCCCATAATAACAGAAAAATGGTCTTTAGATATAATAGGGTCTGAAACTGAACCTCCGTGTACTTCTACTACATTTTTAGCCCATTCTTCTCCTTTTCTGCTAATAGCCTCCATGCCTTCTACTCTATTGTTAGGTATTCCTTCAGGCTCTACACTAATAGCATTTTGATGATAGAGTTCTTTTTGAGCCTGCTCGTAATTACCTACTCTGCAAAGTTCTACTAAACGGTTGGCGATTTGTTCTGTTGTCATGATTAAATAGTGTTTGGTAAAATGATATACTAAAAAATATAGCTGGTAGAATTTTTCAACAATATAAGAATTATTTACCTAAAATTGCTAACAAAAATAGCTTTGCTAAAAAAATTAACATTACTTTTATTACTCTCTCAAAACCCTTTGGCTAATCATTTTATTGAGCAAAAGTGAGGCATTTTTCGTAACTTGCAGACTACTCAATTACTGCACAATCAGTATTTTTTCAATACAACATTTACATAAATAAAAATATATTTATATGACACTCAAAGAAGTTTATTTAGTTTCGACAGTACGTACTCCAATAGGCAGTTTTAATGGTTCTTTAGCAGCAATAGCAGCAACTCAACTAGGAGCAACAGCAATAAAAGGAGCATTAGAAAAAATAAATCTTGACCCTAAGGAAGTACAAGAAGTATATATGGGTAACGTGATTTCAGCTAATCTTGGACAAGCTCCTGCTCGCCAAGCTGCTGTTTTGGCAGGTCTTCCTTATTCTGTACAGTGTACGACAGTAAATAAAGTATGTGCTTCTGGTATGAAGTCAATTATGTTTGCTGCTCAAAGCATTATGCTAGGTCATTCTGATGTTGTTGTGGCTGGTGGTATGGAGAGTATGTCAAATATACCTTTCTACTTAGATAAAGCTCGCTTTGGTGGTTATGGCTACGGACACGGAACTCTCATAGACGGACTTATGCGTGATGGCTTGGCTGATGCGTATGACAACTCTGCTATGGGTGTGAGTGCTGATAAAACGGCTGAAAAATATGGTCTTACTCGTGAAGCACAAGATGCGTATGCTATTGAATCTTATACTCGCTCTAAGAATGCAACTGATGCAGGAAAATTCAAAGATGAGATTGTGCCAGTAGAGATTCCACAGAGAAAAGGCGACCCAGTGGTAGTGAGTGAAGATGAAGAGTACAAAAAAGTGAAATTTGACAAAATCCCTAGTCTAAGAGCTGTCTTTACACCAAATGGAACAGTTACGGCGGCTAATGCTTCTACTATAAATGATGGTGCTTCGGCTGCTATCTTGATGAGTGGGGAGAAAGTAAAAGAACTTGGACTTACACCTATCGCTCGTATTGTAGATTTTGCAGATGCAGAACAAGAACCACAATGGTTTACAACTGCTCCAACTATTGCAGCACCAAAAGCCTTAAAACGTGCAGGACTTACAAAAAATGACATTGATTTCTTTGAAGTAAATGAAGCATTTTCGGCTGTAACAATGGCATTCAACAAAGAGTTAGATATTGACCCTAAAATTGTAAATGTAAATGGTGGTGCAGTTTCTTTAGGACACCCACTTGGCTGTTCGGGTTCAAGAATCGTTACAACACTTACTAATGTTTTGAGCCAAAATAATGGAAAATACGGTTTGGCTGCTATCTGTAACGGAGGTGGTGGAGCATCGGCTCTTATCATTGAAAACTTGAAGAAATAGTTTTTTAATTAATAATGAAGAATGGATAATTAGCTACGCTGAATAATTATTTAGCTTTGCTGGTTTTCAATTCGTAATTGAATATAAAAATGTCAAAAATCGTATTTACAGAAAATGCTCCTGCTCCGATTGGTCCTTACAGTCAAGCTGTTTGGCATGGCAATACCTTGTTTGTCTCTGGACAGATTGCTATGGATGCCAAAACTGGAAAAATTACAGGGCAAAATGGCGAAAGCATAGAAGAAGAAACTCACAAAGTAATGCACAATATGAAACAGATTTTAGAGGCTGCTGGCTTATCTTTTTCTGATGTTGTGAAATGTGGAATTTTTGTGAAGGATATGAATGATTTTGGAGCTATCAATGGAGCGTATGGAGAATATTTTAAGGAAAATCCTCCTGCTAGAGAAACTGTTGAGGTCTCTCGTTTGCCTAAAGATGTTCGTGTAGAAATTTCTTGTATAGCAGCAAAAGGATAATTTTTGTACTTTTGCAATATTCTAAACCCTAAATCTAAAAAATTAGATTTAGGGTTTTAAAATTTTCACTTTCCTATCCTTTTTCATAAACTAATTTTTCTTCAAACAAGTTGAAACTAAGTTAAATAACCCATAGCATTGAAAAACTGGGTTCAAAAAATCTATACTATCAGTCTTTACAATTCAGAAAAAGGTGGCTAACAAAAAATATAGAAATTTAATAAAAGGATTTGCGAAGAATGCACCCGAACTTTTTCGGAATGCGCCTTCTTTACTGCCCCATAGCTTTCGTTTGCTTTTTCACGCAGACGAACTGATGCCACATGCAAATAATCTACTGCCCCAATCTTCTTTGCTTGCGCCTCATATAGAAAAACTTTTGCCTTATAAAGATGAACTTTTACCTTATGCCAACCAAATAGCTCCTCATGCAGAAAAATTGTTGCCCTACGCCGACCAACTGCTACCACATTCTGAAGAGTTGTTGCCTTATTTCCATATCTTTGAGCCATATTTGGATATTCTTTTACCTTACACTGACTTGCTCTTAAAGTATAAAGATATTCTTCTGCCTCACGTTGAAAAGTTAGTTCCTCATAGTGAAATTTTGCTTCCTCATGCAGAAAGACTTTTGCCTCACGCAGAAGAGATGTTCGAACATCTTGATATTTTACTTTTATATGTAGATAAACTCTTAGCTATTTCTCCTCAAAAATCAATAACATCTGTTTCCAATTTGGTAGAAGATTTAAAGGAAGAAGAGGACGAAGAAGAATAATTAAATTAGTATCTGATTATGAAAAACAAACTTTCATTTAAGTTTCAAACACTTTTTTCCCTTACTGTTTTTTGTGTGGGCATAGTAGGAATTGCTGCTTGGTCGCTTTCTTTGGAAACCAACTGGAAGTTTTTAATACTAGGAGTGGCAGGAGTGATTGTATTCTTACTTTTTCTCAAAATTGCCTTTATGCCAACTTCTTTTGTGTTTTCTAAACAAGAACTGATAGTTTCATATTTATTTTTACCTAAGAAAAAATGGGCTTTTCAAGACTTGAAAGTTTGGAGCTCAGTAGAAATAAAGACCTTCAATGATGTATATAAAATCATTGAACTTAGTTTTCTCAAAGATAAAAATTCTCAAAAACTTAAAAAAATAGGGATTAGCAAACAAGAATACAAAGGCTTTGAGGAATTTGAAAAATTTATGAATAAATCTTTTAGAAATCTAAAGACAGAAGAAGCTAAAAACAAAGAATAATTTCCCCATTCAATTTTCATAATGGAAAAACACCTTTTCATTTTGAAAAAAATGGTTCATCCAATTTTTTTCCTAAAAATAAAAAAACACCCTTCATTGTCTTAAAATCGCCTTTTATATATTTTTCTTCATAAAAACTATAATTTTTCTGTATTGGCAAAGGCTTTGAACTATGTAGATCAAATACAGAAAATAATTTTGATGTAAACTTTTCAACTGCTTCTGCTTTGGGAGAATTGCTCTCAACATTTTTAACAGAACATTATTTTTTAGAAGTTTATTCAAATAGAAAGTCAAGATTGAATAGTAGGTAGGTTGAGATTTCTAAAGTGAAAGAAGTCAATTTTTTACAACTACTTATTTTTTAACTATTCGGTTACACTTTTTAAAATATAAAGACAAAGTCCTTTCCATTTTTTAGTAAAAGAAAGGATTTTTTTATGCCTTCTAATTTCTTATTTCCTTGTATATTTCTAGGGTTTTCTTAGCTGTATTTTCTTTGGTAAAGTGTTGTAAATGCTTTGTTGCCCCTTCTACTAACTTCTGTCTTAACTCATCATTTTGCAACATTCTCTCTACATTTTCAGCCAAAGAGGTAGTATCTTTGATGGGGGAAAGTAACCCTGTTTTTTCATTAATGACAGATTCAGGAACTCCTCCTGCTGCCGTCGCCACAACTGGAACTCGGCTGGCAAAAGCATCTAAAATGCTTGTTCCTAAGCCTTCTGTTTCGCTAGTAAATAGAAATATATCTAACTCTTTTAAAATAATTGGAATATCAGTTCTAAAGCCTGTCAAGATAAAATAATCTTTGATTTCTTTGTTCTGATGAAGCCAATTTTGAATATCGTTTTCCGAACCATCTTCTTTTCCTATTAAGAAAAAACGAACCCTCTTGTTTATATTTTCTAGGTTTGGAATGAGCTGTTTGGCTGTTTCTAGAAAAGTAATATAATCTTTATGTGGAGCAAGTGCAGCTACATTGCCTATCAAAATAGTGTCTTTTTCTAAATTATATTCTTGTTTTAAAACTTCGGTTTGAGCATTATTTTTTTCAAATTTACTCAAATCTATTCCACTATGAACTGTTGTGAGTTTTGTCTTGTTTTTTATGCTTGGAGCTGTAATTTCCTTAATTTTATCCGATACACAGACAATTTTCTTGATAGAATGATGATTGTATTTATACTTTGAAAAAAAATTATCCTTTACAGGAAAATCTACCCTTCTACTCAATGTAAAGTCTGTTTTGTTTTGAAAAAAAACGGCTGAAAGAACGGCTATCGTATGGGCGTGTGCATCGTGTAAGTGAACTATATCTGCCTTATTTTCTTTACAAAAACGAGCTAAAAAACGAGCCTGTCCAAATTTCGAACTTCCTTGTAAATCTTTTACTTGCAATACAGAATCTGAATTTTCATTTCTATATTTTCGAATAAAATTAGAAAGAGAAGAATTTTGAGGAGTCAAAACAGTTTGCTGTATCTGTTTTTTATCTAATTCAGTAGCTAAATAAGCGATTTGCTGTTCGCCTCCTCGCCAATTTTTAGGAGTGGAAAGATGGACAATATGAAATTTCATTTTAAAGTTGTTTAAGAATAGAGAAAAAACAAATTATTGAAGGTCTGTTCTGGCGAGACTGACCTAATAAACCAAGGTCAGACCGATAGTTCAGTACCGATAAGAATACAAAAATACATTCTTAAACAACTTTTTTATAAAGAGGGTATGATGAAAATATAACAAAATCAATATTGGACGTATTATTGCCGTTACATAACCAACAAAGTACGACACAAAACAAAATTATGACAAATATACCACCTATCACGCAGCTTCTTTCAGCAGCACAGTCTGGCGATACACAAGCAATGGAAAAACTTTTTCCTTTAGTTTATGATGAACTTGTTAAGGTAGCACACAGCCTAAGAGTGCGCTGGCAGGCAAATTACACACTCAATACAACTGCTCTCGTACACGAAGCCTATCTCAAGCTCTCCGACCAAGACAATCAGAGCTATGTCAGTAGAGGACATTTTTTTGCTGTGGCTGCTAAGGCAATGCGCCATATTTTGGTTAATTATGCCAAAATGAAAACAGCCGAAAAGCGTGGAGGAAAAGAACACGATGTTGATATTCAGAAAGTAGAAAATATTATTCCAGATGAGCAAGTAGGAGAGCATATTTTGAGCCTACACGAAGCCTTAATAACCTTAGAAAACCTTAACGAAAGACAAGGAAAAGTAGTCGAATGTCGTTTTTTTGCAGGTCTTTCTATCGAAGAAACTGCTGATGCACTAGAAATTTCTCCTGCCACTGTAAAACGAGATTGGACAGTTGCAAAGGCATATTTGTACAATCAACTCAAAAGTGGTGTGGTGTAATCGTGTTGTTGGTGGAGACACCAACTATGGCAAAAATATTTTTTGTTGTTAGGGAAAAGGCATGCCTTTTCCTTACACGATGGTTAAAACAAAATCACTATTCTTGTTGCTTCAAATGTCTTTCTATAAAATTATTTTCTTTCAAGTAATACAAGTGGTCGTAATATCCTATCTTCTTCTCAGAAACACTAAGTTGTAAAATTGTGTCTGGATAAGTGATAATTACTTTATCCCAAATTCCTTTCCAAAGTCCAGCATCTTTTGCTGTCTTGATTTCACTCATCGCTCCACTAATTTTAGCTTTTTCTGTAATTTGGAAGGCTGGATTTTTCTCTAACTCATTGCTATTCTGTGTTCTCATTCGTTGATAGTATTCTATCTTGATAGGTTCGCCTAGAGATTCTATTTTGACATCTTCATCAAAAGTTTTTCCATTTTTATATTTGATACAGCCAAAAAGTAAAGTGGCGAATAATAAGATGATTATTTTTTTCATTTGTGTTTTTTAGAGTAAAATTTGGTTTTTATTATCCTAACGCTCTTTTGCTACTTTTTGATACAATGCTACATATTGTCTAGCAACTGTTTGTGGGTCAAATCTTTTAATATTTTCTTGCCCTTTTTCTATCAAATTGTTTCTATATTCTTCATCATTTATAATCTTCAAAATGCCGTTTCTGATTTCCTCTACTGAATAAGGATTTACCAAACAAGCCTCCTCTCCAGCCACCCACGGCATAGAAGAAACATTGCTTGTAATGACTGGCTTTTGCAACGTCTGTGCTTCAATAATTGGCATTCCAAAACCTTCAATGGTAGAAACAAAAGAAACCAAATCACAATTTTTATATGCCAAAATAAGCTCGTCAAAACTTACTTTGTCTTCGTGTTTGTAGTCAATGTTGTGTCTTTTCAATAACTCAAAATGATGTTCTGAAAGGGGTGCAATGATATGAAGCGTACAGTTTATTCCTTCTAAGGCTTCAAAAAGACGTTCTAAGTTTTTATTAAAAGCTGCTCCAAGTTGTAAAATGACAGGTTTTTCTGTGTTAAATTTTTTAGGATTATAGTTTTGAGTAGCTTCTGCAAATTTTGGCGAGATGGTAGTGGGAATAACTACAATTTTTTCTGGATTACAATCTGTATGTTTTACAATCTCATTTTTTGTAGCTTCCGAAACAGCTGTTATGAATCTAGCTTGCTTGACAGGAATATCTAGCCAAAAGGTTTTAAGAAACTGTCTTTTGAGTTTTCCTTTGAAAGAATTATCGTGTTGTTCTAAAAAAGCACAGTCGTGGACGGTAAGGATTGTTTTTTTAAGATTCAAGCCCATCGTTAGGAAATGTACATCTCCTGTAATATGATTGATGTCGCTTTCTAACTTTTTTGTCTGTTTTTTGGCATCCAAAATATTTTTAATGCGTGGCATAATTCCATCACTAAAAAAAGGAGACTGATAGACAATAGGTTCTATATTTTCAGCAATAGAAGGAATATAAGAGCGAATATCTTCAAAATAAGATTCAATACTAAAATTTCCAAACTGCCGTGGCTTTCTATGTAGATAAACGACTTTCAATGTTTACACTAATTTAGAATCTAAAGAAGGAATTGCAAGAGAAGAAAAAGTAGAAATTCCATGTTCTTGCAACCAATTTTCCAATACTACTAAATTCCATACTCTAGCCCACGAAACTCTAGGGTCGTTGTCTAGGAATTGTCTCCATACCTTTGTAATACTTTCATAGTTAAATTCTGGACGACTAGCTAAACTTTCTATTCGTTCATCACAGAAACGAAACAATTCATTTTTAAGCCAAATTTGCCAAGGCAGTGTAAAACCCATTTTTTGGCGATTGACTATTTCAGAAGGAAGCAATTCGCCTACTGAATCTACCAAAAGTTTTTTTGGAGAATGAGGGTATTTGAAACTATCAGGCACTTGCAAAACATACTCAATTAGTTTGTAATCTAAAAATGGCACACGAATTTCTAAGGTATGCGCCATACTCATTTGGTCAGAGTCACGCAGAAGAACATTTTGCAAATAAGTAAAAAGCTCGGCTACCGAAATTTGAGATAAAAATGGCATTTTTCTAAAATCTTTTTGCCTTGCCAAACTCTTGAAGGCAGCACTTACTCGGTTTTCACTCAACTCATTTTTTTTCAAGAACGATTTGATACGCTCATCTAAAAAAACTTGTCTGATAAGTGGGTAAGTATAATCTAGTTTCCAGTCTTTTTGAGAAAGCAAACCAAAGAGTTTGTCAGAAGCCACCGAAGGACGATATTTTTGTCTTAGTTTGCCTACATTTGACTTCAAAAAAACAGGAAGTTTTCCTATCCATTTGTTGTTATTAAACTTATTGAGCATTTTAAAAAGGTCGTACCCAGCAAAAAGCTCATCTCCACCTAAACCCGAAAGCACCATATCGATGCCTTTTTCTTTGGTTACTTTAGAGACAATGTATGTATTTATTCCATCTCCACTCGGATGATCCATCGCAGAGAGAGCGTTTGGAATCACTTCTAAAAAATCTTTAGGGTGCAAACGAATATCGTGGTGTTCTGTCCCAAACCTGTTAGCAATCAACTTAGCATACTTGGCTTCACTAAATTCTTCTTCATCAAAAGAAACACAAAAAGTTTTGACTTTCGTATTAGACATCTTACTCATCAGCCCTACCACAATACTAGAATCTATTCCCCCAGAAAGAAATGCTCCAAACGGAACATCTGCTACCAAACGTTTCTCTACAGCTTCGTTTAGCCGTTGGTAAATATCTTTCTTAATGGTTTTATAATCTTTTCCTATTTCCTGCTCCGTATGATGCGCTTGCCAGTAACACTTTTCTATCCATTCTGTCTCTGAAATCTCTACATAATGCGCAGGTAGGAGCATTCGGACATTTTCAATCATGGTGCGAGGAGCGTGTACCGTTTGGTAGCGCAAAAAATCTTCTAACCCATGTTGGTCTAAATGTTTGGGAATCAGACCAGAAGCTAACATAGAACGCATTTCTGATGAGAAAATATACTTATTTTCGTCTCTGTAATAATACAAAGGTTTTATTCCTAATCTATCTCTAACTAAAAATAGCTTTTTATCAAAGTTGTCCCATAAAGCAAAGGCAAACATTCCCTCCAACTGCTTTACACAATCTATTCCCCACTTTGCAAAAGCAGCCAAAATCACTTCTGAATCTGAATCTGATTTGAAAGGATAATCTAATTGCTTTTGAAGGCTTTTATAATTGTAAATTTCTCCATTAAAAACCAAAACATAGCGTCCATCGTGAGAGTGCATAGGTTGGTTTCCTGCACTAGAAAGGTCAATAATGGAAAGGCGACGATGCCCTAATGTTATGCTATTTGTTTGTTCATCTTTCCAAATGCCTTCATTGTTTCTGCCTCTATGTGCCATTGCCTTATTCATAGAAGCAACTCTATGAACATTATTTTGCAACGAAAAATCTATAATTCCATTTATTCCACACATATCTATTTGAGTTTTTTCTTAAAGTATTTTACAGCGAGTTCTTCTATTACCTTATACATAATATATCCGACTCCTAAAGTTATACAAAAACCTATAACAAACACACACAATCGCTCCCAAGAAGGCTCTCTTTCATAACCAAATAGTTTGCTACACAGAACATCAAAAACAGAGTAGCTAATAAAATGATAGAGATAAAAACTATACGACATTACTCCTACAAACTTCAATGATTTTGGTTCTATTTTATACTGAAGAACATGAGCCACCAATAACATCATTCCTAGAGCAGCTGTGGCATCTAAAAATACACTACTCGCCAACCCAAAATTATCCATATAGGACGCTATTAAAATAAGAGCAATAAATAATACTATCTTATAAGGTATTTGGAAAATAATTTTACGATGCTCATATAATAAAGCTCCCATTACCCAATCTGAAAAACGTATTAGTGTATTGTCCATAAATTGCCATCTTAATTCTTCTGCCAAAGCAGGTTCATAGTAAAACAGGCGTAGTCCAAAAGAAAGTAGCAAAGAGGCAATAAAAATATAAGTTATATTAAACTTATCTTTCAAAACGAATCGTAGCAGGGCATAAAGCAAATAAAATTGGAACTCAATACCCATTGTCCAATACAAAGACTGTATAGAATAGCTATACTGGTCAAAAAAGTTATGAATAAAAAGTACGTGAGCCAGTATGTCTTTATAATCAGAGACAAATCTACCAAAAAGAATTGCTCCAATAATTGCTACAACCATAGATACATAATAGGCAGGCGCCATTCTGAAATACCTTTTCAAGACAAATGTTTTAGTTGCTTGAATATCAAATGTTTTGCTACTGTATAAAGCATGTATAATGTATCCACTAACTACAAAAAATAAGTGAATAGATAAGCGCAGATTAAAGCTAAAAAAGTATTTGGCTGTTTCTGGATATACAGGGGGAAACTGCAAAACTCCATTAGTATCAAATGCTGGATACCCTCTAAAGAAAGATTCAAACATGTGATAGAGACAAACCATGAGAATGGCAAGTCCTCTCATAGAATCCAACCCGATAATGTGTTTTTCTTTTTGCATTGAAGTTATTATTTTTCCTTTGCTTTTAATTGTTCTTCTATTTTTATATCAATGATAACTCTGAACCAAAACCCCTGTAAGAAGTGAAAAATCCGTCCTTCTTTCCCATCTAAAAAGCCTAACTGAAAAAAGAAACGATATATAAAATACATACAAGGTCGCCAATAGAGAGGCAATTTCCACCAAATATTTTTTAGAAATGCAATTCTTTCATCAGGGTTTCCAGAAAACTTTCGTGTATTGTGTTGGGAACGAAGTTTTTGTATGCGCTCTACTTCTTCTTGCGCCACAAGGTCGCTATATTTATTGTGCTTAGAAAGCCAAAATGAAATATCGTTTTCCTTTGTATTTTCTTCTATCAAAAATCCTTTTTTCCAAACCTGTGTTCTACCTTCTACTACAAAACGATGATCCATATTTTCGTTGAGGTCAGATTTCCCATATCCTTTACGAAACATTTTGAGTAAATATTTTGGAAAATAACCACCATGTTTTATCCAACGCCCTCTAAAATAATTTTTTCGATTAAAATAGATTCCATTTATATCTTTTGAAACAGTATTTTCATCGAATAATGCTAATTTATTTCTCAATTCGGAAGTAACTATTTGGTCGGCATCTAACCCAATAATCCACTCTGTCTGAATATCAAAATTATTTAGAGCAAAGTCCCATTGCTTAGGATGATTTTCAAATTTATTGTAAAGTATATTTGCTTGATAGTCCTCTGCAATCGATAAAGTAGCATCTGTACTGCCCGAATCTAGTATAAAAATAGGTGCATTCAAATCTTTAATGGATTCTAATAAGCGAGGTAGATGTACTTCTTCATTGAAAGTAAGAATAATAAATGAGAAATGAGTCATAAAATAAAAGCTATCAAGAACGTACTCAACGAGAGAAAACTAAAAGATGGGACACAAGATTATAAATTAAGTACAAAACTATAAATTTTTTTGGTTTTTGCAGTAACAAATAAGTATTCGTATATTTCTACTATAACGAAGCATTTTCCCCTAATGAAGTTCTCCAAACTATTATTATTTCTTTGTCTTGTACTCATATTTTCTCCTGCTCTGTCTCAAAAGACTAACAAAACAGGTAAAGTGAGTATAGATACACCTGTCGAAACTTATTCAAATACTATTTTTGATATAAAGAATGAAAATGTTGTTCAAGATAGTCTGCTCAAAAAGGCGTATGTGTATGTAGATTGTAATCAAGAGAAACGCTTTGAAGAAATTGTTAGGCTACAAAATGACTTTTTTCAGTATTCTGATACAGTAAACTGGAATCCTAACTGTACCTATTGGGTAAAAATTACTATCAAAAATACACTTCCTCACGAACACGAGTGGGTATTGCACTTAGGAAAAGATTTGAATTTTGTAGATGTATTTGACCCTATGCCAGCCCTAAATGAATACAGACACAAACGCAATGGCATTTTTGTTTCTCCTTCTGAAAGAGATATTGATGAGATGGTATCTCAAACCAAAGTAAAAATTAGTTTTTTACCAAAGTCTCAAAAAACCCTCTTTATTCGTTATGAAAATATCAATAACCGTCCGATGAAGGCAGATTTGAAACTCATAAAGAAAGACAAGTTTGAGCAAGATGTAAAATATAGAAACCTAACACAAGGCGTTTTTCAAGGCTTTATTTGGATAATGGTCTTTTATAACTTCTTAATTTTTATCTTGAACAAGGAAAAAGTATATCTCTACTACTCTTTTTATCTTTTAGGAACAGGCTTGTTTTTGATGGTCATGAGCAGTTTAGCTCTTGATGGTATCAATGGAGAGCTATTTCATTTTATATGGTATTTTGCAGGGCTTTGTGTAGCATTTTACTTCTTATTCATGCGTTCTTTTTTAAAGACAAAAATACTTGTTCCAAAATTAGACAAAGCTATCAAAGCAGCCATTTATATACAATTTGGTGTGGTGGCTTTTGTGATGCTATATCATTTTACTTATAATATAAAGCTAATTGCAATTCTATATTTCATTTCTATTGGAGTACAGTCTTTATTTATTTTGGTGCTACTAATTTGTCTTTTGTTCGTCATTAATCGTAAAAGAAATAGAAAAAAGGTAAATAAAAAACTTATCTATTTTTTCTTGGCTGGTTCATTGGCTCTCATTTTTGGAGCAGCTACTGGAAATATTCTCAACTTCTTAGACCTTGTTCCTAGAGCTGTCGGAGGAGCAGTAATACAAATCGGAATTGTTGCAGAAATTCTACTTTTTTCTATGGGTTTGGGCTACCGAATGAAACTCAATGAGAGAGAAAAACAAAAAACACAAAGCAGACTCATTGCTCAACTCAAAGCAAACCAAGCTCTACAAAACACACTTAATCAAGAGCTTGAAGAAAAAGTAATAGAACGCACACAAGAAATTGAAGCGCAAAAAGAACAAATCAATAAGAAAAATGAGCAGCTTACTGAAACCAATAAAAAAATGACAGACAGCATTACGTATGCAGCACGCATACAAGGTGCAATCTTGGGCGATACCGAAGCCATAGAAAAAGAATTAGGAGATGCTTTCATTCTTTTTCATCCTCGTGATATTGTGAGTGGAGATTTTTATTGGCTTAGGAAAATAACGATAGAGGAGACAACCTATAAAATATTTGTTGTGGCAGACTGTACAGGACATGGTGTTCCAGGGGCATTTATGACCGTTATGGGAGTGGATTCTTTAGATGAAATTGTCAATAATCAGAAAACATGGCAACCTCATCAGATTTTGTATAAACTAGATGAGCGAATTACAACAGCTACCACACAACGACAAAATAAAGGTTCAAAAATTAGGGATGGAATGGACATCGTCATTTTAGTTTTTGAAGAAGGAACAAATAAAGCCTATTTTGCTGGGGCAAAAAACCCACTTTTTCATATACGAGGAAACGAACATCTGCTCACAAAAGGTTCTATGTCGCCTATTGGAGGAACATCAAGAAAGGAAAAATCATTCTCTATGCACGAGATTACCTACCAAAAAGGAGATATTTTTTATATGTATTCTGATGGCTTTCAAGACCAATTTGGAGGAGAAAAGGGAATGAAGTATATGAGTAAAATATTTAGGAAAAAACTTATTGAAATTTCTAATCTACCCATGAAAACACAAAAAGAAATTTTAGATAGAGAATTTTTGAAATGGAAAGGAGATTATACACAAACTGATGATGTAATTTTGGCTGGAATAAGAATGTAGAAATAAATCTAGGCAGTAATTCTGCTTTACTCAAACATTTTTTCGTACTTTTGCAGTCTAGTTAAAATGACAGGAGTAACAAATGGTTATTCTTTTTATTCACTCGCTTTGATACTTTCTATATAAAAATGTTAAATCGTCGTATTTTACGCCTGAAAGCTATGCAGGCATTGTATGCTTTAGAGCAAGCACAACGTTCCAACTACCAGTTAGCTTTGGACTATATCCATCAAAAATTTGAACCTAATCTCAATTCGATGGTCATTCCAACAGCCGAAGAAGTAGCTGAAAAACGAGCATTGGGCAAAAAACTTTTTGAAGAAAATTATCAGAACGAAAGTCTGAAATCGGAGAGTCAAAATTCAGAAGTAGATGTAGCTGTAAGTGAAGCTATGCGTATGTACAATACTCAAATACAGAAAGAAAGAAGACATCAAAAACAAGAAATGCTTATCAAAACAGAAGGCATTCACGACGATTACTTAAAACTTCTAAAACTTTTAATAGAGCTTGCCAATCTTTCAGAAGCTGACTATAACTCTCGTAAGGCAAGGCAATATGCTAAAGAAGTTGTATTTGATTCAGAGTTAAACTTTACCAATAATTCTCTTATCAATCATTTGAGAAAGCATGAGGAACTCAAAGAACTCTTGATAGGAACATCTTGGACTACCGAAACCATAAAACATTGGTTCAAAATATTGAAAGAAGAAGAGTTTTACAAAACTTATACCTCATTAGAAAACCCTACTTTTCCACAAGAGCAAGAGTTTGTCGTAACATTGGCAAGAGATTTTGTTATGAAAAATGAAATCTTGGATAGTTATTTTGATGAAAACGATATTTACTGGTCAGAAAACCGTACTGTGCTTCGCAATATGCTACTCAAGACAGTTAAGAATATAGAGAAAGAAAATATTGAAGAAAACAAACCTGTAGAACTTTACTTGCTTTCTCGTAATTGGGAAGACGATAGAGAATTTTTTGAAGAACTTTTTCAAAATACAGTAAACGAAAGCCTAGAAAATGAAGAACTTATTGGCAACAGACTAAAAAACTGGGACATCAATAGAGTAGCCATAACAGATGTACTTATCTTGAAAATGGCAATTAGTGAAATGTTGCATTGCCCAAGTATTCCAGTAAAAGTTACAATAAATGAATATGTAGAACTTGCCAAAAATTACAGTACTCCAAAAAGTAAGGAGTTTGTCAATGGTATTTTAGACACTATTTCAGAATATTTATTGAGCGAGGGCAAAATAAAGAAAAGTGGTCGTGGTCTTTTAGATAATCAGTAGGAAATAGAGGAAGGCAAAATAAGTAGAAATAGAAAAATATTTTTTATTAAACTAATGCACAGAGAAATACGTTCATGTAGCACTAACCAAAAACATACTTATTACTCAAAACATAAAACAAAGTAATTGGTAATCTTTATCAGTAAAGCCAAATTACTTTTAAAAAACAATATCATATTATGAAGTCATCGCATATCGGCTGGCTCGCTGGCGTAGTGGGAGCAGCAGCTATCGGAACATTTTTTGGAGTTTTATATGCCCCAGACAAGGGCAAGAATACTCGTAGTCGCCTCAACTATCGCTTGTATCGTACTCGTGATAGAGTAAATTCACTTTTAGAGAAAATTAATTCGACAGACGAAAATGTATTTTCGAAAGAAGCACAAGAAGAAGGCAAAAAAATAATTGCTGAACTTAGCGAACGTACTGAAGATTTGAGTTCTGAAATAGATGCGCTCATCTCTCAAATCCGTACTCAAAAATAGTGGCGACCTATAAAAATAATAAAAATTGTATCGCTAAAAGACAATTTGTAGTATCTTTGTAAGACAACAAAACAAATTATCTCATTAAAAATCAGTCATATATGAAAATGAATAAAATCATAGGAACGTTTCTTATCTTCGGAATGAGCAGTCTTTTTGTAGCTTGTTCGGGTGAAAAGAAATCAGAAGCAAGTACAGAAGACGCTACTGCAAGTACAGAAATTGCAAACACAGTAACTGATGATGCTACTACAGCAGAAGTTACAAATACAGAAGTGGTTGCTAATTTAGCTGCTATTGAGTTTGAAGAAACTGTACACGATTTTGGAACTATCCAAGAAGGCGAAAAAGTAGAACATATTTTCAAATTCAAAAATACTGGAGATGTGCCTCTTATCCTTACAGCCGTTCAACCATCTTGTGGTTGTACTGCATCAGACTATACAAAAGACCCTGTTGCTCCAGGAGCAGAAGGTACTATTTCACTTACTTTTGATTCTAAAGGTAAGCCAGGAAACGTAAACAAAACTGCTACTGTAAAAGCTAATATTGAAGGAGGACAAACGCTAATTTCTTTCAAAGGAAATGTAGTAGGAGAGCAGTCTGGTGCGCCATATAAATAAAAATATGACACAAAATAAAATTCAAAAGCCTAAGAGTTTTCACTCTTAGGCTTTTTGTTTTGCTAAATAATAAATTGCTATTTATAAATTTGTAATGTACTTAGCTGTATGAACCCCTCCTCATTCTACTCCCCAATCAAAAATGGTAAGTTCTGAAATAATTCCTCGTTCTATAATTTTTTGTCCAAAACATTCAGGTTGATTACAATAAATCAAATCTTCGGTTCTTCTATAGATTAGTCCTACATCTTCTGCATAAATTTCATAGCGCAAATTTTTATCTACCAAACTAGAATCTTGACTTTCAATTACTGTAAACGTATTTGAGAAAGTATTTCCTCCTACCGACTTTGAAACCGAAACAGCTTCTGCTAAAAAATCTTTAGCTGGACGTGCATTAAAAAGATTTCCATTCCACACCTTGCCTTCTTCTATTGGAAAATCCATCTTCACATAAGGAATATTGTGTTCCATCTTGACCACCACATTTTCATCTTTTCTCACAGAAAAGACAGAATCCAAACGAAATACTTCTAAGCCATTCGGACGTACATAACGCAACACTTCATTGAGTATTTCGCCATTTTCTCCTTCAAACTCATCACCAATAACTTCTTTCAACTGATATGTTGTTCTAACGGGATTTTCGTTGAGTGCATAAATAGTTTGTGTTACAAGAAAAGTTTGAAATCGTCCTTTCTCAATAGGATAAAAAGATTGTCCGAAAGTAATATCTTTTGGAGTTTCTGGAGCTTCGTCTTTACAAGATGTAAAGACAAAAACGCTACTACAAAAGAGCAAAACATATAAGATTGTATTTTTCATTTATTTACTTAGTTTTATAATTTTTTAAAAATACTTGGTTCACAAAACTTGCCAAACCATTAGCTCCATCTCCATTTTGTATCGTCAAGATACTCAATATTTAAGTTGGCTATTTCTTTCTTGAAGGTTTCTATATTCAAGATATAACTTTTTGGGAGTATAATTGCTCCTCCTGCTTTCATTTGAATAAAAAAATGATTTTTAAGTTCTATCAGTTTTTCTGTTTCTGTTACTTCAACTTTTCCCTCATTTCCTTGTTCGGTAATGTAGAAATATTTTTTATTTCCTAATCGTAGTGAATCGACGTGGTCTAACCTATCTGCGTAATTCTTTTTGATGTAATTCAAGTAAAAACGCTTATACCTATATTTTGAATAGAAAGGATATATAAAAAGCCACAACGCACCTAAAAAAACACAAATCAAAATAGCATCTTGATTGTTGTTGTAAAAATAAAAGCCAATTGCCAATACAATATATAAAATAGGAACACCAAACTGTGCAATGAGGCGTTTTTTTGTAATAGACTTAGAGAGTGAGGTAATATAAAGCTGATATTCTAAAAAATCTTCTTCTTTGAGTGTATATTCTATTTTCATGGTTTATGATGACTGTTTTTATAAAAATACGATTAGCTCATAAAATTACAAATTCCTACCTTTGTAGCGAGTACAAAATAGCCATTTTTTCCAACTCTATCCTCTATCTTCTATGAGTCTTAAACGCATACAAGCTCCCATTGCATCAGAAATGAAAGTCTTCGAACAAAAATTTAGAGACTTTATGCGTTCCGACGTTATGCTTTTAGACAAAATAACCAATTATATTGTCAAGAGTAAGGGAAAGCAAATGCGTCCGATGTTTGTCTTTCTTTCCGCAGGAATATGTGGAACAATAGGCGAAACTACATATCGTGGTGCTTCTTTGGTAGAACTTTTACACACAGCAACTCTCGTACACGACGATGTAGTAGATGAGTCGAATTATAGACGAGGTTTTTTCTCTATCAATGCACTTTGGAAAAACAAAGTTGCCGTTTTGGTGGGAGATTATTTACTTTCTCGTGGTTTGCTACTCTCTATCGATAATGGAGATTTTGAGCTTTTACGTATCGTTTCAAATGCTGTTAGGGAAATGAGTGAGGGCGAACTGCTACAAATTGAAAAATCAAGAAAGCTAGACATTACAGAAGAAGTTTATTTTGAAATTATTAGACAAAAAACGGCTACACTGATTTCTGCGTGTTGTGGTGTGGGTGCAGCTTCGTCTGGTGCAGATACAGAAATTATCAACTTAATGAAAGACTTTGGTGAAAAAATAGGCATTGCCTTTCAGATAAAAGATGATTTGTTTGATTATGGAACTGCCGAAGTAGGAAAGCCTTTAGGAATAGACATCAAAGAAAGAAAAATGACATTGCCTTTGATTTATGCTCTCAAAAATGCGTCTGTTTCTGATAGAAAACATATTATTTATTTAGTAAAGAATAAAAATAACAAAGCAGACAAAATAAACGAAGTCATAGAATTTGTAAGACAGTCAGGGGGAATAGATTACACCAAAAACGTAATGCAAAGTTATTATCAAGACGCTATCAAAATGCTAGATGCTTTTCCAACTTCAGCACACAAAACTTCACTTATGGAACTTGTCAAGTATGCGATTGAGAGGGAGAAGTAGATTATTCTTTGGTATATTTATGAAAAAACCGACCCAAAATGGCAAACAAATATTTATCATATATTTCTGACGAACATCTTTTGAATTGTATTGGAAATCTTCATACTGCATATTTAGCTGCAAAAAATAATATTTCTAAAAAGAAATTCTACAGTCAGAAGATAGATACAATCAAGCTAACCTTTGATTCGAAATTTAATGAAATGGATGAAGAAACCTTGATAAAAGCAGAAATTGCAAGACAAATAGATAAGTCTATAAATAACGCCATAGGAACATTTCACGAGGAAATTTTGGGAGGGATTAATGGCTATCAGCGAGGGAACTCAAGTGGTTATGATATCAAAGCTACTGATGATTCTCTTTTTGCTGACATCAAAAACAAGCATAACACAATGAATAGCAGTTCTGCTGAAAGTCTATATCAAAAGCTACAGAAGTTTGCAGACGTGTACCCTAATTCAAAATGTTATTGGGTTCAGATTTGGGCAAAAGGTAGTTTTAATCAGAGGTGGTTTGGAAAAATAAATGGAAGCAACTACAATCACGATAGAGTTTATAAAATCTCTGGAGATAAGTTTTATGCACTCCTTACAGGTAAACAAAATGCTTTATTTGAACTATACAAAGTCTTACCTAAAGCAATTGAAGATTATTTACAAAGTATAGAAAAAAGTAGTAAGAAAACTCAAAATTCTGCATTTGATGAAATAAAGAAATCTTCTCAAGAATCTGGAAGAAGTATTTTAGATGAGATTACCTTTGAGAATTTTGGTTATTACTTAGGTTTTGATAAGCTGTAATATTCATTTAAAAATCTTATCACAGAATAACCAATTTCTTCCCCCAAATTACAAGGAACAGCATTACCTATTTGCTTATACTGCTGCGAGACTGAACCCATGAACTTCCAATCGTCAGGAAAAGTCTGTATTCTAGCGTATTCTCTAACGGTAAAAGGTCTGGTTTCGTCTGGGTGGCAACGTTCGGTTTGTTTTTGTGCTGGACTACAAGTAAGAGTAAGACAAGGTTCGTCCCAACCAATTCTACGAGCCATTCCTGTTTTTCCACCTCCCAAATAAAAACTCTTTCCCATAAATTCTTTTTGAACCTCAATAGGTAAATCTCTCCAATATCCCTTTGGTGGAACTAAATCTAAGACTTCTTTTTTATGTTGTGGATAGCTTGCTCCTTCTGAATTTGGAACATCTGTGTCAAATAATTCTCCTTTTTTTAAAGCATCAGACAAATTATAGATTTTTTTATATGGTTTTGGATATTCATATTTTATGTCAATATCCTTTCTAACTCCTACCAAAATTAAGCGCTCTCTTTTTTGTGGGACTTTATAATGAATAGCTTTCAAAACCTGTACTGGTACTACGTTGTAGCCTATTTCATCCAAAATAGAAATCATACCTTCTAACGTCTTGCCTTTGTCGTGTGAAAGAAGTCCTCTGACATTTTCTCCAATACAAATAAGAGGATTAACTTCTTGTACTACTCTTGCAAACTCATAGAATAGTGTTCCTCTTGCATCTTGAAGCCCTAATTTTTTTCCTGCGTAGCTAAAGGCTTGGCAAGGAAACCCTCCTGTAACAATATCAACGCTATTTTTATATTCTGTAAAGTCAAAGTTTTTTATATCTCCTTCCAAAATATTCCAGTTGGGTCTGTTTTCTCTCAATGTCTGGCAAGCCCATTTATCCATTTCATTTAATGCAGCACATTTTACCCCTGCCTTTTCTAGTCCAATCGCCAAGCCACCAGCACCAGCAAAAAGCTCCAAAACTTTATATTCTTTATTTGGAGCGACAAAATTGTCTGTCTCTTCTTCTGTTTCTATCTCTACAAACTCTGAAAATAAATCTAATTGAGATTTTTTATATACTCTGTAATTACTCATTGGTTCACGGATAGCCTCTAACTTTCCATTTTTATCCCATCTTCTCAATGTTTCTTTACTTTTTCCTAATATTTGGGCAGCCTCCGAAAGTGAATAATGTTTTTTCATAACCAAGTTAAATAAGATTACACAATGGTTACAAAAATAAATTAAAATTGCTAATAAAAAAAGCAAAAACTACTTTTAGCAAATTTATTTTTTAGATATTAGCACATAATTCAATAATCAAAAGATTAATATTTACTACACAAAAACTCATATCGTCCCCCAAAACCTCCCTTCTCCTATTCGTCTTCAAGAATATGGAGTAGGTATTTTTTCACTTGTTCCTACCAAATCGGCTTGGAAAAAGGCATTAAAGAAAAATTATGTAACCGTCAATGGAAAGTCTGCTACCACAGCAACTTTCATAACAGGAGGAGAGACGATTGTCTTGTCTGTTCCAAAAGAAGAAAAAAAGGCTAAAAAAGAGTTTGTATTTCCCTTGAAAGTCCTTTTTGAAGATGATTATTTGGCTATTATTCACAAGCCTGCTGGTATTTTGGTAAGTGGAAATAGCTTCAAAACGATTGCTAATGCACTTCCTCAAAACCTCAAAAAAAGCACACAGCCAGACGTTACTACACCACAGCCTGTACATCGCCTAGATTACGGTACAACAGGAGTTTTGCTTGTTGGAAAAACAGCTAGTAGTATTCGTGCGTTGAACAAACTTTTTGAAGATAAAGAAATACAAAAGAAATATTTTGCTGTGACGATAGGGAAAATGGAAGCACCGTTGAAACAGGAAAGAATAATTGATTCAGAAATAGATGGAAAAGAAGCCATCACAGAATACAAAGTTTTTAAGTCCGTAGTTTCAGAGCGATTTGGATTTCTAAACATAGTAATACTCAGACCAAAAACAGGCAGAAGGCATCAGCTCCGAAAGCATCTAGCAAGCATTGGAAACCCAATTTTGGGAGATAAAGAATATGGAAAAGAAGGATTAATTTTGACTGGAAAAGGAATTTATCTACACGCTTCCAAACTGCTTTTTTCTCATCCGTTTACAGATGAGTTAGTTTCTGTTACTGATAAAATAAATGGTTTACGCCTGCCTACTAAATTTTCCAAGTTGTTTCATAACAGTAAATAGCACTTTATTTCCCTAAAAAAATAAAAGGAGATACATTATTTTACTAATATTCTTTAAATCATTTCTTCATTTTTTAAGACAGATTATGATTTATGTATCTTGCTATGAGATAAATAATTTACACTCACACATCTTAATAATTCATCCTTTTATTTAAGTTTTATGAAATATTCTATCTACAAAGTAGGTACGCTTGCCCTTGGTCTTACATTCGGCTTAGGACTGACTTCTTGCAACGAACCTAAAAAGTCCACAGCTAACGAAACCACAGAAGAAGTAGCAACAACAGAAGACAACAAACCTACTGATTATTTAGCTATAGACTTGGCTAACTTTGACACTACCTTTCGTCCACAAGACGATTTCTTTATGTATGTAAATGGAAGTTGGCTTAAAAACAATCCGATTCCAGCTTCTGAAACTCGTTGGACAAGTTTTAGTGAGATTTTGGAAAGAAACAGAGAAATCTTGAAGCGTGTGGCAGAAAATGCTGCTAACAACAATTCTGTAGATCCAAATTCTGCTGAAGGACACGTAGCCATGATTTATAAAAGTGGTATGAATGAAGCCAAGCGTGAAGAACTTGGAATGACTCCACTTAATCCGTATTTGGAAGCTATCAATAATGCTACAACACTAGAAGAATTTTTAAGTGTTTCAGCCAATCAGAAAGCTGTAGCAGGTGGTCTTTTTGGAACGTATGTAACAGCAGACGAAAAAAATAGCTCTACCAACGCACTTTATATGTATCAAGGTGGAACTTCACTTCCAAAAGCCTATTACGAAACAGCAGATTTAAAAGATAAACTAACTGCCTTTGAAAAACACGTTTCAAATATGTTTGTCTTGATGGGAGAAAGTGAAGAAGATGCTACTAAAAAAGCCAAAAATGTAGTCGCTATCGAAACGGCACTTGCTAAGGCTTCTCGCACGCCAGCTGAACGCAGAGACACAGAAAAGAATTATAATAAAATGACTTTTGCTGAACTTCAAAAACTCTCTCCAAATGTAGATTGGAAGGCACATTTGTCAGCTATTGGAGTTCCAAATATTGAGAGTGTAGAACATGTAATTTTGGGTGAGCCAGAATTTTTTGAAGCATTGAGCAAAACGTTAAAAAATAACTCTTTAGATGCACTTAAAGATTATCAAAAATATCAGTTGGCAAGTAACTTTTCAGACTTCTTGAATAAAGACTTTGAACAAGAATCTTTTGACTTCTACAACAAAACCATGCGTGGACAAAGCGAAATGCAAGAGCGTTGGAAAAAAGTATTGCGTGTCATTGATAGAGGTGTAGGACATTCTTTAGGGCAGCTTTATGTAAAAGAAGCATTTAGTCCGAAAGCAAAAGAGCGTGCAGAAATTATGATAAAAGATGTACGTACTGCCTTTGAAGACCATATCAAAAATTTAGAATGGATGGGAGAAGACACTAAAAAACAAGCCTTGACAAAACTTGCTGCCATCACAACAAAAATAGGCTACCCAGATACTTGGAAAACGTATGAAGGACTTGAACTTTCAGCAGACAACTATGCTCAAAACTTCATGAATGCCAGCAAATGGTGGATGAATGATAACCTTAGCAAAGTAGGTCAGCCAGTAGATAAAACAGAGTGGCACATGACACCTTCAACAGTAAATGCGTATTATAATCCAACGAGCAACGAAATTGTATTTCCTGCTGGAATTCTTCAACCTCCATTCTTTAGCGAATATGCAGACGATGCTGTAAACTATGGTGGCATTGGTGCTGTTATCGGACACGAAATTTCTCACGGTTTCGACGACCAAGGAAGTCAGTATGATGCAGAAGGAAATATGAATAACTGGTGGACAGATACAGATAAAAAACAATTTCAAGAACGCACAACTTCACTTGTGAATCAGTATAGTGATTATACAGTTTTAGATGGAATCAATGTAAAAGGAGATGCTACACTTGGAGAAAATATTGCTGATTTGGGTGGAATGGCAGTAGCGTATGATGCTCTTCAAAAAGCGTGGGCAAGAGATGGGAAGCCAGAATCTCAAGACGGACTCACTCCAGAACAGCGTTTCTTTGTGAGTTGGGCGCAAATTTGGCGTGTAAACTTTACAGATGATGAGCTTCGCAATCGTATAGAAACAGATTATCACTCTCCAGGTATGTTCCGTGCCAATGGACCTCTCAGTAACTTTGAACCTTTCTTTACTGCCTTTGATGTAAAAGAAGGCGACAAAATGCGTAGAGAAAAGCAAATTGTGATTTGGTAGAATATAAAAAAAGGTTCAAGCAAAAACTTGAACCTTTTTTATTTAACCTAAACTTGGGATTAAAATAAGAGTTTTACTTGTTTAAAACAGAGTAGATATAATTTTGGTCTGTTCTAACGAAAAAAAGGTCTGACTTACATGAAATCCTCCGTTTAACATTTATAGGAATTAAACCCATTGTCCATATGCTATTATTTTAAAAAGGTATAATATTCCACTTACTAAATGTAAAAGAAAAGTAACTAAAAATAGTATTGATTTATAATCTTTCCATCCCTTTTCTGATATATGCTCTAAACCAATAAATGTAGAAATCAAAAAGAGTATATAATTACACACAATAACTTGCCATACAAAATTCCCGTGATTGGCTCTATCGCCTGTCTCTTGTACAAAGAGAAAAATTAATACTGCGACAACAAAAAGTAACACTGCATAGATATACATCTTATTTTTTATTGTCTTCTTAAAAAATAATATTAGAATGACTAATGGCAATAGCATGCTGGTAAGCATATCTAATGGTATATTATTACTGTACAATTTCAATATATACATAAAACTGAATGCAACACTTCCATCATCTTGAGTAGGCTTTTTGACGTATATATACAAATACTCTAGTACTACCAATAAACCAGAGTAAAAAGACATACAAAAAGCTAACACCACCTTTTGCAAATCATTCTTAGAAAACAGAATAGTCATTAAAGGAAATACAGGAATAAAAACAAATAGAAAACTTGGCTTACTGAGTGAATTTACTAATATTAAAATACACATTAACCATATATACTTAGGCTTAATTATATCATTTTTTATTGTCAAGTAACTAACATAATACAATAGCAAAGCAAATGGCATCAAAAATATTGTAGTTGAGTTATGCCAAATATTTATTCCTAATTTACCTAATAAAAAATTGGACTCTATATTAATATTTATAGGAGTAATAAAAAGAATAAAGAACAAAAATAATAAAGTTGCAAACTTATTTAGGCGAAACTCACTGCTAATTTTTATGGAAATCAAATATTTAAGAGCTACAGCAGTACTTAAAACAACTATACTAGCTTTGCCTAAATGCCCTAACAAAAGACGCAAAGAATGAATAGTAAAATAGTAAAGAGGAGGAACTGGAAATAAACCTTTTTCTAAATTATCTTCTAATATAGCACTGTGTAATTGTATATCAGTATGAATATACATATAAATGTATAGAAAAAAACCTAGACATAATAAAAAAACCCCAACACCGAATCCTACTATTACTTTATCCTTGTAAAAACTTTGGATGTTTGTCATAAATGATTTAGGTTGAAAAAAATAAATTTATTTGTGTAATTATAGTTTGAATTTGTACTTCTGTCAGTTCGTAATAAAAAGGCAAACGCACTAAAGAGTCTGCATATTTATCACAGTTTTGCAACTTTCTCCCATCATGCTTGTCTTTATAAAAAGGTGATTTATGAAGAGATAAATAATGAAAAACTGCATTTATATTATTTTTCTTTAGGGTTTGGATTAGTGCAGAACGCTCTTCTACATTTTCACAAACTAAATAAAACATATGAGCATTATTAGTTGCATAGCTAGACACTTTTGGAAGTTTTACCAAGCCTTTTTCATCTAGTTCTTTCAATCCTTCATAATAGGTATTCCATATATATTTTCTACGGCTTTGTATGT
The DNA here is from genome assembly GCF_020630935.1 of Bernardetia sp. NCBI lineage: Bacteria > Pseudomonadati > Bacteroidota > Cytophagia > Cytophagales > Bernardetiaceae > Bernardetia > Bernardetia sp. The sequence continues at coordinate 26,064 of NZ_JAHDIG010000015.1, read as the reverse complement.
CTTCCAAATTTTCCAGTTGAGCATACAAAAACGCTGCAATAATATCAGAAGGTAAAAATGAAGAACCTACATCTACCCAACCATACTTATCTATTTCTCCTCTAAAGAAAGCAGAACGATTTGTTCCTTTTTCTCTAATAATTTCGGCTCGTTTAATAAATTTTTCATCATTAATAATAAGCATTCCTCCTTCTCCAGAAATAATATTTTTGGTTTCGTGAAATGAAAATGCTGCCAAATGTCCAATACTTCCGAGAGGTTTTCCTTTGTAAAAACTATCAATAGCTTGTGCAGCATCTTCAATAACAAAAAGATTGTATTTATTAGCAACAGCCATTATTTTATCCATATCACAAGCCATTCCTGCATAATGAACTACTACAATCGCTTTTGTATTCTCAGTAATAAGTTCTTCTATTTTATCAGCATCAATATTTGGCGTATTGGCTTCGCTATCGGCAAAAACAATTTTTGCACCACGAAGTACAAAAGCATTTGATGTGGAAACAAAAGTGTAGGAAGGCATAATCACTTCATCTCCTTCTCTAATGTCGATGAGAAGTGCTGCCATTTCAAGAGCATCTGTACAAGAAGTAGTAAGCAGACATTTTTTAAATCCATATTTAGATTCAAAAAACTCATGGCATTTTTTTGTAAAAACACCATCTCCAGAGATTTTACCAGAAGCCACTGCTTCTTTTATATAGTCAGTTTCTTTTCCTGAGAGATAAGGTTTGTTGAAAGGAAGAGAGGTCATAATTATTTCCAAATATGATAAATATAATCTATTTTTTCTATATCAAAATTTTGCTTCAAATAAAAGTTACAGGCCTGTTTATTTACTTTTTGAGTAACTACTTTTACTTTTCTGATGGCTTGCTCTTGTGTCTCTAAGATAGCCTTTTTTACAAGTTTATGTCCTATTTTCTGCCCTCTGCAATGCTCATCAACAGCCAAAACTCCTATATCTGAAAAACTATCTTTAAATGCTAGTGTAAGCAGTCCAACTATTTCATTTTCTTGATAAGCTACAATAACTCTATCTGCAATTTTTCCACCCACAGAGTTTTCTATCCAAGCTGTATATAACTTCTCATATTCTTGATTAATAAAATTTTTATCTATTTTGAAACGAGAGTAAATACCACTTTGTAAAGAGAGGTCAATTAGTTTTGGATGTACTTGTTTTTGCAAAAATAATCTAATATTATCTAAATTATCGTTACAGCTAGTTGTAATTGGCACATTTTGAGAAAAAGTAATTTTCTCATCTACTAAATATATTTCATGACTTTCTAATTCTTTTTTTAATTTTTCATTATGAACACTTTCAGAAACTACTAGATAAATTAGTTTATATTCAGACTGTTGAACTATATGAAATACTTTTTGAATATTTGTGGTTGTAGTCAGATGTATTCTTCCAATCTTATATCCAAAAAAATCAGAATCCCAGTTCAAATGTTCTATCATAAAATTAATTTATAACTTTTTGAGTAATATAAATCGGTCTATTTTTTACCCCTTCAAATGTTTTTCCAATATACAAACCAACAACACCCAATGTAATCATAATCAGTCCAGAGAAAAACCAAATAGATATAATTAGACTAGCGTAACCTGCAACTGAAATAACACCTAATGAGTATTGAATTACAACAAATACAGCAAGAAGAAATGATATAAAAGATATGATGAAACCTAATTTAATTGTTAAGCGTACAGGACGGTCTGAATATGCCAAGATAATATCTAGTGCGAGATTAAAAAGTCTTTTGTAATTATAACTTGTCGTACCCTCTTCTCTACTAGCATGTTGTACATTTATACTTGTCTGCTCGTAGCCTACCCACTTAATCATTGTAGGAAAATATCGAATACTCTCTCTCATCAAACATACACTATCCACTACTCGTTTATGATAAATTCCAAAATTAGCAATAGAAGCATCATGTTTGATGCCTGTAAGATAAGACAATACTTTATAAAACAGGTTAGAAAATAATCTTTTAAAGAATGTATCTTGCCTTTCAAAACGACGAGCTAGAACTACATCATAACCTTCTACAGCTTTATTGTATAGATTAACAATCTCCTCAGGTCGGTCTTGCAAATCACAATCCATTACTACTACCCATTCTCCTTTTGCATTGTCCAAACCTGCCGTAATAGCATAGTGCTGCCCAAAATTACGGCTCAATTTTATTCCTTTTACTCGTTCGTCCTTTTTACAATTTCTTTCAATAGCTTCCCAAGATTCATCTGGGCTTCCATCTTCTACCAAAATAATTTCGAAGCTCTCTGTAATCTTAGACACTTCTATTGTAATGCGCTCAACAAGTTTATCAACTATTTTGTCAGCTCTATAAACTGGGCTTACTACAGAAATATGGGGTTGCATAATTAAAAATCAAACAAATACATTTTATTTAAATAGCTCTAAAACTTCTACCGAACTAGGAATGTCATTAGGTGAATATTTACCAACAACAGTACCTTCATTGAGCATCCACAAAGCAGGATTGGAACGTGCTATGGTTTTGATAACTGTTCCATCAATATAGTAAAAAGGAAAATCAATATTCTGATTTTTTTTGAGCATTTCAATCGCCTGTTTCGTATCAGAAGTAAGAATAGCTACTTTTATAGTGGCATCTTTTGAGGTTACTTCATCTATCATTTTCTTTATCTTATCAAACTCATTAAAGTTTCCTTTTTCTACATTCTGAACTAAGATAAAAATACGCTTTTCTGTTAGCGACTCTTTTGTAAAGTCTCCTTCATCATCCCACAAGCTATAATCTGTAATTTTAGGTTCAATTTCTTTTGGATTTAAAAGAATCATACTATCATATTTGTAGCTTGGGTCAGTTGGATAAGAATCCATTTCATACTGTTGTCCATCTTTACTCATCAGATAGAGATATTGAGCAGGCTCTGGAGCTTCCATTTGCTTTGGAATATTTTTTCCAATAGCATAAGCTCTAAAATCTACTGGAGGTTCATAATAGACTGCATAAAATGTCAGAAAACCTGTCAAAAGAGTGATTGAAGATACCGTTACGAAAGTAAAGAAACTTGATTTATTAGTTAGTTTTTTTACTTGTACCAATAAAATTATAATCAGAACAGAAAGTACCACATCTTTTGTAAAAGATTCCCACGGCTCAAGAGGAAGAAAATCTCCAAAACACCCACAATCTGTTACCTTATTGAAGTAAGCTGAATAAAATGTGAGGAAGGTAAAGAAGGTAATCATTAGGAAAAGTAACCAAACAGTAATTTTTCGCTTAAAGCCCACCAAGAGGGCTGTTCCCAATACTACCTCTGAAACCACAAAAATTATAGCTAAATAAAGAGCATTCTGATTTAAGAAGTGAAAAAAACTACTCATTGAGGGGAGGTCTGTAGCAAAAACCTCAAAATACTCTCCTAACTTAATAGCTGTTCCTTTGGGGTCAATGGCTTTTACGAGACCTGAAAAAATAAATAATGCTCCTACAATAAAGCATACCACTTGATTAAAAAATTTCATAGCTGTTTTTTTCTTTACTTGTTTTAATTTCTATTGTTCTTGTAGTTTTTTAGCAGAATGTTGTTCTTTGATATTCGAATTTACTTGATTCTGATTTTGTTCCATCATCAAGATAAGAGCAAAAACAGAATAGTTTATCATATCTTTATAGCCTGCATCAATGCCTTCTGAAACTAGCGTTTTGCCCTGATTGTCTTCAATACGCTTAATGCGAAGCAATTTCATCAGAATAATATCTGTCATACTGCTAATTCGCATCACACGCCAAGCCTCTCCATAATCGTGGTTTTTACGACTCAAAAGTTGTTGCGTAATTTCAGATTGTTTTTGATATAAATCAGCTACTTCTCTCAATGGAATCTCTAGACGAGTATCATTGCGAAGCTGAATCTGAATGAGAGCCATCAAAGCATAATTGATAATTCCGATAAACTCTGAAGCAATATCATCTTCTATGAGTTGATTGCCTTTATCTTGAATCGTTCGGATGCGCTGTGCTTTAATATAGATTTGGTCTGTTATACTAGGCAAACGCAAAATGCGCCATGAAGTACCGTAATCCTTATTTTTTTGGTCAAATAACTGCCTACACGTAGACATTATTTGGCGATATTGAGCTAATGTTTTTTCAGTCAAAGTATTCTTTTTTTTGAATAGAAATGATGTTCTGTGTTACAAAATTACAAAAAATAGATTATTTTTTCACTCTACAAGAAAGCAAAGTAATATCATCTGGATACGGATTATTTCCTTTAAAAAGGTGAAGTTTGTCAAACAATCGTTCGTGAAGTTCTTGGTGTGAGTGGCTGAAATTTTCTCTGACACCTTCTAATAATTTATCTTCGCCAAACTCTTCTCCATTTTCGGCTGCCGTTTCAGTAAAGCCATCAGTATAACAGAAAATCAGAAAATCGCTTAGGTCATTTATGGTAGCTACTGTAAGAAAAGGTAATGTATCAAACGTACCTAAAATAGTTGTTCCTTCCTCTAAGTGCTGAACAAGGCTTGCGTTGTGCATCAAAATAGGTGCATTGTGTCCTGCATTGATATAAACAGCTGATTTGGTTTTCTTATTATAGATGAAAAAGAATGCTGTTATGAAATGTCCTCCACCCGAATTTTGAATAATAAGATGATTGAGTTCTTCTACAATTCTTTTTAAATCTGTAGTTTGGCGTGCCATAGTACGCAAAGCAGCTTGAAAATTAGACATCAAGATAGCAGCAGGAAAGCCTTTTCCAGAAACATCGGCTACACAAAGCAAAAATTCATCTTCATTGATTTGTATATAATCGTAATAATCTCCTCCTACGTTATGATGAGGATAATAACTTGCTACCACACTAAACTTTTCTTCATTTGGCAAACACTTTGGCAAAAGCAATGACTGTACTTCGCTTGCTATTTCTAGTTGGCGATTGAAGGCTTCTTGTATTTTTTGTTTTCTCGCCAGTTTTTTGTTTTCTACTGCTACAATAATAATATCACTAAGCGCTTGAATAAAAGGTAAGTCTAAATCTTCTTCGGTCAGTGACTCGTAGGCTCTTCCTAAAAATAAATATGCCAAAACTTCCTTTTTGTGATGAATAGGAACAAGAAAACAAAACTCATTGAAGGGAGCTAAATGGTTGAAATTAACGGTTGAAGAAACTTTATCTATTTCTAGTATTTCATTTGGCAACACCACATCCCTATAATTAGCCATCGTACCAAAACCTTCCTTATTAAACCACTTATTTCGACTGGCATCTACTTCTGTGTCTTCATCCAAAACATAGAGTGTCATTTTAGAAATATAAGGATAAGAACGCAATGTGAACATAAAAGTACGGTATAAATCCTGTTCTGGGATATTACCATTGATAGACTTTATGATGTCGATAAGAGAATCTAACTCAATTTTTTTGAGTTCTAGTTCGTCTAAGGCTTCTGTTGTTTTTTCTGACATAATTTTTACAAAAAGAGGCTTTTCTATTATGCTGTATTACTTTTAATATTGCTATTTTTATTAGGCAATTTACAAAAAAGCAACGTATTTTACACCATTATTTTTTATAATCTAACATTTGGTTGTACTTTATGCCCTCCTTTATATTTTCCTGTACTTATTTTTTTTCTAGTTTACTATTTCGCTATTTTTTTGGTTTCTTCTTGCTGTTTTTCTTTCAAATTTGGAGTACTTGGAAGGGAGTAGGCAAAACCTTTGATTCTTGGCACTATTTGAAAGCTGCTCAAAATCTAGTACAACATCAAGAATTTATTCAAGACAAATCCTATACAACGTGGGCATTAGGTTTTCCTTTTCTACTTACTATTTTTAAAGATTCTGTTTTGCTAAATCTACTTTGCATTGTAGGAACTTATACATTTTTCTTTTCCCTATCTGAAAAACTATTTGAAAAAACAGCTACAAAATGGTGGCTTACCTTGGTTTTTGCTTTTTCTACACCTCTGTATCTTATTCATCATTTTGTTTGGTCTGAAGCTCCCTTTGTACTCTTTTTGGTAGGATGTGTTTGGAGTTTTTATTTTTTTGCTAAAAATAATTTCTCTAAGAAATATGCTTTTTTGTTTTGTCTTTTTGGTTTTCTCTTTATGAGCATGCGCAACGCAGGTCTTTATTTTATCGCAGCCATCAACTTAGGCATTTTGTTTTTCTATTTATTCCCATCCATCAAAAAGCAAAAGAGCTTTTTTCTATCAATATATAAAAACCCTTATACTAGAATTTCTATTTTATTTACCCTTTTTTCATCTATTTCTATTTGGTTTTGGTGGTTTCGTGCCAAGCCTACCACAGCAGGAAAATTTGCTACTATGTACAGTCTGGCAGAGCGAACTTTAGCAGAAGAAATTATGAATTATAGCGATATTTTGAGTCGTTGGTTTGTTCCTCCTGCTATTCCTCTAACAATTCGTATGCTTTTACTTTTTGTTGTTTTTATACTTTCTTTAGCAGTATTGGTATCTGTTTTTCGTAATTCAGAAAACAAAAATCATTATTTTCAATTTGTCAGCTTCCTTAGTTGGGTTATAAGTTTTTACCTTATCGGAATGCTTATTACAAGAACAGGAATGAGAGTAGATGCAGAGCGTTATTTAGCTATTTTATATCCTTTTTTAGCCCTTTTTCTAGGATATATTTTAGAGAAAATAAATGTAAAAAATCATTTGAAATATACTCTTGCTTTTTTGTGGCTGATTTATCCTCTTTTAAGAACGCTAAAAAACATTATTTTTTGGAACTAAATTATCAATAATACTTAATTTTAAGTAACTCAAAAAGAGTTTGTAGCGTACTGATTAACAGAGACTTTACTGTTTTTTTTGGTAAAAAGAGGATTAGTATTGGCTTTATAATTACAAAATAAATTGCTATATTAAGTATCAAAATAATTTAATAATAAAATTGGTTTAATAGAGCAACATTAGGAAAATAAAAAATTGAAAAACCAAACTCATAATTCATTGATTATAAGACAAATGGCTCATTTTTTTTTTAGTCATTTCCTATCCAGTTCCATAGAGTATGAAAGATTTTATAAACGACTTTAATTCTAGACACGAAAGAAAGCCATACATGGCAGATTATAGCTCACATTACACATCTACTTATTCGAAAGATGCTATCTATGAGCTAGATACGATGCGCCCAATGAGCAATATTTTTATAGGAAAGCTTGTCATGGGACTGACCTTTGCATACAGTATGATTTGGATGCCTCTTTTTTTCAAAATCTTACTTTGTTTTGTCTCTGTTTCTATTCTGATTCCATTAGTAAAAGAATATTGGACAAAGCAAATTAAATCTATTCGTCTAACCAATAAATACTTAGAGGTAAGAAGGGGAGCAAATAATGATTCTGTGAGGGTAGATTTGAAAGACATCAAAAAAATTGAACTCATAGAAAGACAAAACCATCGTAAACATCGTAGAAGAAGAGGTGAAGTCGCTACTATTTTATTCGAACGTCCGAATACTAAAACACAAGACTTTCATCCCGAAACAAAATGTGTGGTTACAGACACCAGAGGAAACCGAGTAGAGATAGAATATCGCTTTTTCTTGGAAGGCGATTTTGAAGAATTTTTAGGTGTTTTGGAGGACACTTACTCAAAAATTTATAACAAACACATTACTACAAAAGACACTACAAAGAAAATTGAACCTATTTCTTTTGAACAAGTAGGAAAAGCAAAGACAAGTACTTCTAGCACAGAAGAAACGCATGCACACAATGAAACGATTGCAAGACTAGATAATCTGATTTCAAAAAATAGTGCTATGCTAGAAAATGGTATTATTCTTACTAAAAAATTAGAGGAAAGCCTAGAGGAGATTTATAAGTCTATTTATTATGTCAGAAGTGCTTTTGATATTGCTAAGATGCCAAATGCAACCATTATTTATGAGTTTAGGAATTCAAATAATCTGACTTCTTATATCTTAGAGGATGATTTTCATAAGGAGTTAGGTGAAGATAATATTGAAATGGGTTTACAACTCATTGCAGCAGCAGAGAAAAATATTAGAGTAGCCCAAATGCGTACCAATAGTTTCAAAAAAATAAATAAACGCTTAAAAAATATAAAATTTCAGAAGGAGCATAGATTGAAATTACAAGGAATTATGCACCGTCTGAATGATTTACAAGAAGAAAATACCTACCAAGACATTGAGAAAAATACAAATCCTATTCAGTCAGAGGAAGATATAGAACTGCATTTGTTAAATGAATTGGAGGATTTATCCCACCAAATAGATTCTACTGATGACTTGCAAGAAGCCATGTCTTTAAACGAACATATTTCGCTTTTTGATGGAAATAATGAGAAAGATTAAGATTTGATTGTTAAGGAAAAGTCATGGCTTTTCCCTGCTTTAAGAATGATGTCATAAATCAATAATTTGTATCTATTCTTCAATTCGAATTTCCTGTACTTTTTGAAGTTGCTTTTCGATAGCACGAGAGCGCACATTGGCTTGGTCTAATGTGTTACTGGCTTCTCCTAATTTCTTTTGGATTTTTTCTAAGGCTGTTCCAAAGTTGGAGAACTCATTTTTTATGCTTCCCAAGAGCTGCCACACTTCACTACTACGCTGTTCGATGGCAAGGGTTCGAAATCCCATCTGTAAGCTATTCAAGATGGCTGAAAGCGTTGTCGGGCTGGTAATCGTAACTTTATAATCCCTTTGAATCTGTTCAAAAAGACCATCACAGCGCATCACTTCGGCATATAAACTCTCAAAAGGCAAAAACATAATAGCAAAATCAGTAGTATGAGGTGGAACAATATATTTCTGACTAATATCTTTTGCTGATGATTTAATTCGGTTTATCATAGATTTTCTTTTCTGTTCAATAAGCACAGTATCTGCCAAATCATAGGCATCCATTAAGGAATGATAATCTTCTACTGGAAATTTTGCATCAATCGGAATCAGAACTACTTGATTTTTATCTTTTGCATGAGGAATCTTCAAAACAAACTCTACAATCGCATTGCTATTTGGATTGGGTTTTACATTTTTTGCATATTGTTCATTGCTCAAAATCTGCTCTAAAATGGCTTCTAGCTGAAACTCTCCAAAAACACCTCTTGTTTTTACGTTATTCAAAATCTTTTTCAAATCGCCTACACCGTTGGCAAGTTGTTGCATCTCCCCTAAACCTTTATGGACAAGTTCTAACCTTTCACTCACAATTTTGAAGGATTCTCCCAAGCGTTTTTCTAGTGTAGATTGTAGTTTTTCATCTACAATGACACGAATCTCATCCAGTTTTTGAGTATTTTGGTTTTGCAATTCATTTACCTTAAATTCCAATGTCTTACGAATATTTTCTAAGTTGGAAGACGTTGTTTCGTTGATTTTACTCTCAAACTGCAATATCGTTTGTAAAGATTCTTGTCTGTTGCTATCTAGTTGGGTCTTGAAATGACGGAAGGCTTCAGCTATTTGGCGAATGGTTTTGTCTAGTTGGTCTTGATTTTTTTCTGAAACGCTTGCTAAAGTTTCTCTAAACTGCTCAAAAGTTTGGTTATTTTCTGTTCGGCTTTCTTTAGATTGCTGGGCAAGTTCTTGACGGTTAAAAACGAACTGCTGTTCTATTTTTTGTAAATCTCTTTCAATAAATTGAAGATTTTCAAGAAGTTTATTGTTGTTTGTATTTTCTTTGTTTTGAATCAGTTTTATAAGCAAAAAGATAATTATTCCTATTCCTATCAAGATGACCCAAAGTAGAGCGTTTTCCATGTTATTTCAGCATTTTTATTTTTTTGCTAAAATACATATTTTATTGCTCACTTTATTAGCTTGACTCAAAAATTAATAGACTACCTTTATATTTCCTAAGAAAATATTTCCGTGTAGTGTTACTGTAAAAGAAATATCGTTACTTTCTGGTGTGTCGTTTCCTAAAAACTTATTGATTTGTCCTAAAAATCCTTTTTTCTTATCTCTTAGTGAATAATCTCCCAAAATAAGTTGTGTATTTTTCTGAACAAACCCACCACGAGGAATGTAAATTTTAATCTCATTTAATGCTCCTTTTATAAAAATATCTATGTGTTTACCGTGCAAGTCTTGATTTCTCAAGTCTATTGTAGTTTCAGAAAAAATACTTTCTACATCTAGTCTAAAATGAGTTCCTTCAAAACGGCAACTTCTAAAATCTACCTTTTGTGTTCCAAAAATAGCTTGAAACGACACAGGATTTTCATCTAAAATAGGAATAAGTTGTTTTTCAGCAGCAAAAGTAGCTCTTAAAGGCTGTCCAAAATATTGTCTTGTTGTTGGAATTGAGCTTTGATGTGTGGTTGCTTTTGTAGAAAAGGCAGCAGGAGGAAAATCTGTGTTTTGCTTTCTAAGAGATGAAGGAGCAGATTCTTTAGGAAATAATTTATTCTTTATTGCCTTTGGAAAATCGAAAACTATTACCTCTAATTCCTCAATACACTTGGCATTTAGAGCTTCCTTGACACGGTTTTCATATTCGTATTCTTCTAAATTTTGCTCTGCAAAAGCAGTATTCAAAACATCAATAACTTCTTCTCGCTTGGCAGGCAGACCGTAGGTGGTTTTCATAATCTTACTCAAATGAAATAATAAAAATAGAGTTGCAAAATACCTTTTCTATCCTAAACAAACAACTGACTTGAGTAGCTCTACCCAAGTCAGCTACAAAAAAATCACTCTACTCCATATTCAGCCATCAAATAGGTCAGACTTGCCATAGCTGCTGCACCCAATAAAAATTCTCTTTCGTGTACAGCTTCAAAAACATCTGTTTTGGCGTGATGATGGTCAAAATAACGTTGAGAATCAGGTTCTAAACCAATCAGAAGTGTTCCTGTTTCTCCCAACGGACGAATATCCACACCTCCAAAACCGTACTCTACTTTGTGTAAGTTATAAGGTTTGAAAAGTGGTGTCCATTTTTGAATAATTTTTAGGCGAGTAGAGTCTTGTACTCTAAAACCTCGTGGTGTAAAGCCTCCACTATCCGATTCTAAAGCTGCAAGATGATTTTCATTGTTTTCTTTGGCTATCTCTGCATATTTTTTTGCTCCTCTTGCTCCATTTTCTTCGTTCATAAATAATACACAGCGAATCGTTCTCTTAGGTCTGGTTTCTAAGTTTTTGATAAGTCTTACTACTTCCACCGATTGAATACAGCCAGTTCCGTCGTCGTGTGCTCCTTCTCCCAAATCCCAAGAATCTAAATGTCCACCTACTGTAATAATTTCTTCTGGTTTTTCTCTTCCTCGTAGTTCTCCAACTACATTATAAGAAAGAACATCTGGGAGAGTTTCGCAGTTGAGTTGCCACTCAATTTCTACAGAAGCATTCTCTTTGTCTGCTTTTTTCAATGCTTTTTCTAAATAATTTGCAGAATTTGTACTAAGTGCAGCAGCAGGAATTTGTTTAGTTCCTTCTTCATAAATCATAACTCCTGTATGTGGATGGTTGTCGTTTTGTAGGGTAAGCGAACGCATCAAAAAGCCTTTTGCTCCTACCTTTGCAGCGTAATTTGCACCAACTACTCGCACAGAAGAACAGCCTCCATACGCTGAAAACGTACTTATTAGTTTTGCATCCATTGGTTGGGTTATGAAAATGATTTTGTCTTTATATTTTTTGGCTTCTTTCTCAGAAATTTTTTCTAAGTCTGAAAGCGTATTTACTGAAATTACTTCGGCTTTTACTTTTCCATTCGTTCCGACAGAGCCACCCAAAGCCGTAATATCAAGTACTTTTTGGTCAATATTTTTATCTTGACTACCTATAATCTGACAAAATTCTTTTTCGCCTCGCTCCCAATGAGGCACCATAACGGGCTGTAAATAAACGCTATCTAGGTTCATAGAATCCAAAACTCTTTGCATATATTCAACAGCTTTTTGAGCATTTTCTGAGCCACTAAGGCGTGCGCCAATATCTTTGCACAAATAACGCAACTGAGAATATGCAGGAGAACCTACCAAAGCATCATCGTGTAATGAGCGCAATACTGTTTCTGGAGTTGGGATTTCAATTTTTTTGGTATCCGTTTTTTCTGTTTTGTAATTTGGTGGAGCTTCGGCTGTTGTACAAGAACAGACTAACAAACTACTAAAAAGGAAAAATACAATAAGGGGGAGAGTATTCTTTATCATAAAAGTATAGATTCTGTTTTTTTATTTAAAAATGAATAAGGGAGAGGTTTCCTAATTTTCTAATTCAAAATTTGTATAAAAAATATTCATAAAAAAAAAGAGGAAGAACTTTATGGATTTTCTAACTAAAATTAACAAAAGAAACTATTTATTTAATAGGTTTACATAGAACTATGTTGTTTTTCTCTACCTATCTATACTTTCTATTTAGATTTTTGCTTCAAAAAAAGTATATTGCCTTATAAAAGCTAACCATTTTTTTTACTTTAGTAATTTTTTCACTGATAGATTTCCACTATGCAAAAGATATTAGTTCCTGTTGATTTTTCTGAGCCTTCTGAGGCAGCTTTAAAATATGCTATACATTTTGCTCAAGTGATTGGAGCTGAAATTATTTTGCTTCACGTTGCCTGTGCGCCTCTTCCTTCTGCTACGAATTACCATCTTCATATTGGTTTATTGAAAGAAGAAATTGAAAAAGGCAAAGAAAAATTGACTTACTATACCAATCAATATACTGAATTAAATTACTTAGATGGGAGTGGGAAGCTCAAAATTACGCCTATTTTGGAGAGTGAGAATGGCATTCTGCCTTCGATAGAAAAAGCAGCCAAACAACACAATGCTTTTTTGGTCGTTATGGGAACGCATGGAATGACACGAGCAGAAGAAATTTTGCTTGGCAGTGTAACGGCTGATGTAATTGCTTCTGAAAAAACGCCTGCTATTTTGGCAATTCCTAGCAATTCTCAATTTACGCCTTGGGAGCGTATTGTCTATGCAGGAGACTTTTCAGAAAAAGATAAAACAGTAATTGAGATTCTTTTGGAATTAGCAAGCTACTTTTCCAATGCTAAAGTAGATTATTTACATATTAGCAACGAAAAAGAGCATATAGAAGATATTGAAAGATTGCACTATTTAAAAGCTGCTTTCAAACAAACTCCTGTCTCTATGTTAGATTTTAGATTTAGGGAAAATGATGATTTGGATGACGGAATTGATAGTTATTTAGAAGATTATGAGACGAGTGTTTTGGTAATGCTTACACAACATAGAGGTTTCTTTGAAAGTCTGTGGCATAGAAGCAAAGCTAAAGAAATAAGTTTTCATACTGATATTCCATTGTTAGTTTTGAAAACAAATACAATATAACATTTTAGGAATTTAGCTTACAGAAAATTAACCATGGTTGCATATTTATTAAAAAAGATAGGGTATGGCTGTTTAGTTGTCTTTGGAGTAGCAATAGTTGGGTTTCTTATTACATACACCCTACCTGGTGACCCAGCCAAACTCATTGCTGGTCCTAGAGCAACACCTGAAACGATAGAGATGATTAGAAAGGAGTTAGGCTTAGACAAGCCTGTAGCTACACAACTTGCCTACTATATTAATGATTTGTCTGTTGTTTCAGTGCATAAAGACACTCCAAAAAATGAAGCTAGGTATAATTATGTGCGTTTGTTTAGTATCTCCAACACTGCTCTTGTCCTCAAGAAACCCTACTTAGGCTATTCTTATTTTAGAAATAAAGACGTAGATAGCATCCTTTTTGACAAAGTAAGTGCCACTATTGTTTTAGCAGTTTCTGCCATGATTTTCGCTACCTTATTCGGCGTAGTTTTAGGAATTATCTGCGCTCTAAAACAGCACTCTGCCTTAGACCATGCGCTTGTCTCTATTTCCGTTTTGGGCATTTCTACACCTTCTTTTGTAGCAGCTATCTTTATTGCTCTAATTTTTGGTTATTATTTAAGTGAATATACAGGCTTAAATATGACAGGCTCTCTTTGGACAAGCTCTGTGTATGATGGAAAACAAATAGCCCTCAAGAATATAATATTGCCTGCTCTTACACTTGGTTTGCGTCCTCTAGCCATTATTACACAACTTACACGCTCTGCTATGATAGAAGAACTATCAAAAGACTATGTCAGAACAGCAAGAGCTAAAGGATTGCCACAGTATATTGTTATCTTCAAACATACTTTAAAAAATGCTATTAATCCTGTCATAACAGCTATTTCTAACTGGTTGGCAACACTTATTGCAGGAGCTTTTTTCGTAGAATATGTTTTTAGTTGGTCTGGATTAGGTCTGACAACTATTAATGCCATTTCTGAACGAGATTTCCCTGTGATTATGGGAGCAATAATTGTCGTAGCTGCTGTGTTTGTTGTTATTACTATTGCCGTAGATTTAATTTATGCTTTGCTTGACCCACGTGTTAGAGTATAACCAAAACACACAAGAGTTTACTATTTTATAAGTTATGAAAAAACTCATCTGTTTCCTCTCTTTATCTTTTGTATTGTGTGTTTTTTGTACGACACAAGCCTTTTCTTGGGGATTTTATGGACATCGTATCATCAATAGAATGGCTGTTTATACGTTACCTCCAGAAATGTTTGGGTTTTATAAAGCTCATATTCAATACATCACAGAAAATGCCGTCAATCCAGACCGTCGTAGATATGCTGTAGAAGGAGAAGCTCCTCGTCATTATTTGGATATGGATATTTATGGAGATAGTGCTTGGACAAAACTACCTCATCGTTGGAAAGATGCCGTAGAAAAATATTCAGAAGACACACTTATGGCGTATGGAATTGTTCCTTGGACAGTAGAACAGTTTCGCTGGAAGCTCACAAATGCGATGGAAAGAGGCGATGCAGAGGCTATTATCCGTCTTTCGGCAGACTTAGGGCATTACATTGGAGACTCTCATGTTCCACTTCATACTACTGAAAATTATAACGGACAACTTACAGGGCAATATGGAATACACGGCTTTTGGGAATCTCGTTTGCCAGAGCTGTATGCCTTACAATATGATTTTTTTGTAGGAAAGGCTGAATACATAGAAAATACACAAGAAAGAGCGTGGGAGGCTGTCATCACAGCACACATAGCATTAGATTCTGTTCTTCGTTTTGAAAAACAACTTACTGAACAAATGGGAGCAGACCAAAAATGGAGTTATGAAACTCGTGGAAAAATCACACAAAAACTCTACTCCAGACCTTTCTCAAAAGCGTATCACGATATGCTTGATGGACAGGTAGAGCGAAGAATGAGACAATCTATCAAAACAGTTGGAGACTTTTGGCTTACCTGTTGGATAGATGCAGGACAGCCCGACCTCAACAAATTACTGCTTTCTGAAAAAGCAAAAGAACAACTAGATAAAGAAATGAAAGAGCTAGAACCTGCCGAAGGACAGGCAGCGCCTACCTTGCCACAAAAACCTAGAGAACATGAAGGGAAGTGATTTGGTATTTTATGTTAAAGTATTCTGAATTTTATCTAAAAATCATTTCTGTACAAATTTAAAGTGGCTTATTTTTCGTTATTTTGCAAGATAACTTAATAATGATAATCTATAATTTCTAATGAATAGGCTATTTTTCTTATCTGTGTTTTGTGTATTTTTATCTTTTTCTGTTTTTGGTCAAGATACTAAAGCAGATTCTGTTTCTAAAATAATTGTCAAAGAAACACTACAAGATTCTACTAAAAACAATGAAAAGCTACAAGTAAAGCTAGAGCCAAAGTTCAAACTTCGTCCTCCTGCTCGTGCAGCTCTTCTTTCGGCTGCTCTTCCTGGAGCTGGACAATATTACAATAAAAAAGCATGGGCTATAAAAGTGCCATTGGTTTATACAGCGTTAGCTGTTCCTGCTTATCTTTCTATTACCAATCACGCCAATTATCGTCTTTTTAGAGAAAATTATTTGTATATGCAAGATGAAAATCCTGCAACTGTTCCAGACCCTTCTTTTGTAAATCGTTCGGCAGACCAAGTACAACGCCAACGTGATAGTTACCGAAGAGACCGAGATTTTTATATGATTATCACTGGGCTTATGTATCTTTTAAATATTGGAGAAGCCACCACCACAGCACACTTCAATAATTTTGATATTGATGATGATATTTCATTTAAGTTTAAGCCTCACATTGAAAATGTAGGAATGCATAGAAATACAGTAAGTGGTGTTTCTTTAGTCATGACGTTTTAATAAATGATTAGTGATAAATTAAAAATTTTATAACTCCTTATTGGTAACTGGTCATTAAAAACTGGTTACTGATAACCGATAACTGGTTACTGAAAATGAAAATTGCACTCTTGGGCTACGGCAAAATGGGAAAAGAAATAGAAAAAATCGCACTTCAAAAAGGGCATTCTATTTCCTTCAAAATTTCAAAAGAAAATAAAGATGACATTCATAAAATATCAACTCAAAATACAGATATTGTTATTGAATTTACCTCTCCAAAAAGTGCCTTCGAAAATGTAAAATATTGCTTAGAAAAAGGAGTTTCGGTAGTATGTGGTTCAACAGGTTGGAATGAGCAGAAAAAAGAAATTGAAAGTTTTGTTGAAAGTTCTAATCAAAAAATAGGCTTCTTTTGGGCTTCTAACTTTAGCATTGGCGTAAATATTTTTTTAGAAATAAATAAATATGCAGCCCAACTGATGAGTAAGTATAAAGAATACGATTTAGAAGTTACAGAAATTCATCATACAGAAAAAAAAGATGCTCCAAGTGGAACAGCGATTACATTAGCAGAAGCTATTTTAGAAAATTACGAAGGCAAAAGTAAGTGGAAACTTGTAGAAAATAATGCTTCAAAAGGCGATTCTAAAA
The DNA here is from genome assembly GCF_020630935.1 of Bernardetia sp. NCBI lineage: Bacteria > Pseudomonadati > Bacteroidota > Cytophagia > Cytophagales > Bernardetiaceae > Bernardetia > Bernardetia sp. The sequence goes on along the minus strand of NZ_JAHDIG010000015.1, from coordinate 9,213 downwards.
ATACTATTCCTATTTTTGCAGTTAGAGAAGAAGATGTTAAAGGAACGCATACTACACTTTATACTTCAAAAGTAGATGATATTTCACTTACGCATGAGGCGCATTCAAGAGAAGGTTTTGCAAAAGGTGCAGTGTTGGCAGCCGAATTTTTGAAAGATAAAAAAGGAGTTTTTGGAATGAAAGACTTATTAAAACTATAGGTCTGTAATAATTACTCTTTCTTAACTACCAATAATGTATCTAAGCCTTTAGAAATTTCGTTTCCTAAAAAAACTAAAGACAATAATTAAAAATATAGATTATGGCATTTTTTAAAAAAAATCAAGTAGAAGAGGAAGACAAAAACAAAACTCCTAAGAAGAAAAAAAGTGCAGCTAGAGAGTGGTTTGACTCTATTCTCTTTGCTGTTATTGCAGCTAGTTTAATACGTTGGCTCTTATTTGAACCCTTTCAAATTCCTACCTCTTCGATGGAAAACTCACTTTTGGTAGGCGATTTTTTGTTTGTAAGTAAGGTTCATTATGGTGCAAGAACAACAAAAACGCCTTTACAAATTCCACTCACACACCAGACTATTTGGGGTACAGAATCTACAAAATCTTATTTGGACTGGATTCAACTTCCTCAGTTTCGCCTTCCTGGATTTTCAGATATTGAACGCAACGATGTAGTAGTTTTCAACTTCCCAAGTGAAGAGCAACATCCAAGCGACTTAAGAACCAATTATATAAAACGATGTATTGCTATTGCAGGCGATGAGATTGAAGTAAAAGACCGAGTAGTGTATGTCAATGGAAGCAAGGTAGAGTTTCCAAAACAATCTCAACATAAATATTTAGTTATTACTTCACAATACTTAGAAGAAAAAACATTTTATCAATTAGGCATACCAATAGACGACCAAACAGGTGCTGTTTATCCAACACCGTATCATTATAGAGATATAGATATTTTTGGAAAGCAAGAAGAATTGAAAGAGGATATGAAAATGCGTTTAAAGCAACGTTATTTAGGTAGCTATGACAATTTAGAGGAATATCTCAAGCAAGACGGTTTTGCTTATGTTATGGATTTGAGCCAAGGAGAAATCGAAAAAATGAAAACCTACCCAAAACTCTTCAAAGAAGTTACTCCTCTATTAAGTACTCAAGGAAATTTATTTCCACACAATAACATGTTTTTCCCTAACTGGAACTTGACAAAAGCAGGAGTAAAAGAATCTGCTTTCAACTGGACGGTCGATAATTTTGGAGCATTGAAAGTACCAAAAGAAGGTTGGAAAATGCCTGTAACGGCTGAAAATATGGCTCTATATGGAAAGTATATTCAAGATTATGAAGGAAATGAAAATGTAGAAATATCAAATGGAACACTCAAAATAGATGGTAATACTCTTTCTGAATATACATTTAAGCAAAACTATTACTTTATGATGGGTGATAACCGTCATTCTTCTGCTGATTCTCGTTCGTGGGGATTTGTTCCAGAAGACCATGTAGTAGGTAAAGCCACCTTAGTATTTATGTCTATTGACCCAGATTTCAATAAAGGAGGTTTCTTTAGTCGTATTCGTTGGGATAGAGCATTTTCTTTGATAAGCGATATGTAAAAAATCAGTTATCAGTAATGCAGTTACCAGTAATCAGTTAAATACAAAACAGCTTTTTATGAAGGTAGTGTTTATTGATAGCTCTAACTAAAAAATATTTATAAAACAGAGAGTAACTTTACCTTTATACTCCAATTCGAAGAAACGAAAATTGTAATACTGGTAACTGATTACTGTTTACTGCTAACTGAAAATATGAAAGGAATAATTTTAGCTGGAGGTTCTGGCACACGACTTCATCCACTAACACTTGTCATGAGCAAGCAACTTTTGCCTGTTTATGACAAACCAATGATTTATTATCCACTCTCTGTCTTGATGCAAGCAGGAATTAAGGATATTCTAATCATCACAACACCACACGACAACCCTAATTTTGTCAATCTCTTGGGAGATGGTTCACAGTTTGGGTGTAATTTTCAATATGCTATCCAAGAAGTTCCAAATGGACTGGCACAGGCGTTCGTTATTGGAGAAGAATTTATTGGAGATGATAGTGTGGCTCTTATTTTGGGAGATAATATTTTTTATGGTACAGGCTTACAAGAAACACTAAAGAAAAGCCAAAATCCAAACGGAGGAATCGTTTTTGCCTATCACATAGCTGACCCAGAACGTTATGGCGTGGTAGAGTTTGATGCAAATAAAAAAGCAATTTCCATTGAAGAAAAACCACTCAAACCAAAATCTAACTTTGCCGTTCCAGGGCTTTATTTTTATGATAATGACGTGATAGAAATTGCAAAAGGACTTACACCTTCTGCAAGAGGGGAATATGAGATTACTGACGTCAATAAACATTATTTAAAGACTGGAAAACTATCTGTTGAAATTATGGACAGAGGCACAGCGTGGTTAGACACAGGAACATTCCGTTCGCTGATGCAAGCAGGGCAGTTTGTAGAAGTTATTGAAGCAAGGCAAGATTTGAAAATTGGTTGTATTGAAGAGATTGCCTATAGAGAAGGTTTTATTTCGGCTGAAAAACTAGAAGAACTTGCCAAGCCATTGGTAAAAAGTGGATATGGTTCATATCTTTTGAACCTTTTGGCACAAGAAAGAGAATTTGTAAAATAATATGTAGGGATAATGCAGGTATTATCCCTACCGTTTTTCATCTACAATTCAATTCCAATTACAGTAATGTCGTCTCGCTGTGGAGTGTCTTGTTGGTGTTGGTCTAACATCGTTATAAGCTCTACATATTGCTCTTTCATTGGAAGGTCAGTAATCTTTTGTAATGTCTCTTCAAATTTTACTGACCCTATTTTTTTACCTCCTGCATTGGGTTGGTCTATCAATCCATCGCTAGTAAGATAGATTTTTGCACCTTTTTGAAGTTCTATTTTCTCACAAACAAAATCTTTTTCTTTCTTTTTTATTCCTCCAATAGATTTTCGTGTGCCTTGTACAGACTTCAAAACATTATCTTTATCAGCATAATACAAAGGACGTTTTGCTCCTGTAAAATAGACTGTTCGTTGTTCATTTTCTGTTGATTCTTCCACGATACAAAGTGCCACATCCATTCCATCAGCATTCGCTTTTTCTTCTTGGCGCAATGCTTTTTTGATTTCTTGATGCAGAATTTCTAATATTTTATCTGAATTGTAAGTATGCTTTAAATGTACAATTTCATTCAGCAAAATAATTCCAATCACCGACATAAATGCCCCCGGAACGCCGTGTCCTGTACAATCTACGGCAGCAATAATTTTCTTGGTAACCTCTCCACGCTGCAACTCAATCGGAGAACGACGAGGCAAGTTAGAAGGTGCAGCCGTTTGTATAGTAGCCGTCCAATAAAAATCGCCACTCACAATATCTTTCGGACGAAAAATAACAAAATGCTTTTCAAAAGTTTGATGTAGCTTTTCTTGTGAGGGTAAAATTGCTTGTTGAATTTTTTCAGCATAACGAATAGAATCTGTCATTTGCTTATGCTGGTGTGAAATTTCGTCAGCCTGTTCTTGCAGCTTTTCACTTTGTGATAAAATCTCTACTTGTTTTTCTTCTAAGAGAATAGTTTTTTCTGTTAAATCATTGGTTCGCTCCACTACTTTTTCTTCTAGTTCTTTATTTTTTGCTTCTATGAGAGCTTGTTTTTCTCTTTCTTGTTTGAGTTTGTTATGAATAAGTTGTTTTCTTGTTTGATTAAATGTAGCAGCCAATCCATAAGAAAAAAGAGCCATTTGTAGCGTAATACTTGCCAAAACTACGGTTTCCAAATAGCGAGAAGCATCAATAATCAGTAGTAATTCTAAAGAATAAATGGTAATGGCAACAGCAAAAAATGAATTTGCCCAAAGGAAATATTTTACATTTTGGTGTCCTTCTTTCAAACTTTTAAAAGCAGCTATCAAGAGAGAAATTAGCGAAACAGGCAAAATAATCGTTGTCAAGACTCGCCCTAAATGCCAATAGCGTAAGAAATACATAATCGTAATTCCTAATGTCAGATACACCAACACTTGCAAAAAACGGTGCCAACGAGGCGCAAAAATAACTGTTTTGAGATGGTCTTTTCCAAACATCAGAAGTGCAAAAACTGACAAAATTCCACTAAAAAGTCGTACACCTACATCCAGACGAGGAAACTCCATCAAAAAAAGTTCGCCTAGCTGTCCAATATTGCTAAAAATGTAGATAAAAATGAAGAAATTATAAAGTACATAAAACAAATATTGTCTATCACGAAGCGCAATAAAGACAAGCAAATTATAAATGAGCATCACCCAAATTGCACCATAAAAAAAGTTATGAAAACTACGAGCTGTCAGAAATTCCTTCTCATAACCATCTAACGTATAGGCTGTAAACCACCGACGAAGCGAATAACGAGTGTCTTGTTCTGATAATTTGGTACTGCTATGCAAACGAAAATAAAATGTTTTTGTACTCAATGCAGGAATCTCTAAAGCAGAAACGGAAATTCCACCACGCTTTACATTGCGTTTTGAGCGAGGCACTAATGAACCTCCCAGTTGTGTAGAAAAAATACCTTCTGTCTCTTCAAAAAAAAGCATTACCGAATCTATAAACCCAGTCGGAACAAGGAGTTTTTGAGTAGAATAATGAGGGTTTTTAATAGAAAGGCGTAACCAATAAGTAGGCACTTGCTCCGAAATATCATGGAGTTGATAAGGCGAAAAGTTGTAAGGATTGAGAGCTTCAAAGGTAAAACTGCTGTTTTTATCTTTAAAAACATCAAAGTAGTTTTCTAGTTCATATTTTTCCTCTAGCGAATCTAAAACCAGCAAACGTTCTGTATCTACATCTTTTATAAACGGCTGTGCCTTTAGCCACCCACAAGAAAACATCAAAACAAAACCCAACAAACAAAAAGTATTTACTTTGAATTTCAGATTATTTTCAATAATTTTGTTAGTTATCAGTTTCATTTACGGAGCAGATAGGTTGCAGGGGTTCTTGTCTTGCAAAATACATGATTGGAAGTTAAGATTAAAAATTATTTTGAATATATAGGAATAGATTTGTAATAAAAACATTTCACAAACTTTACGATTGTAGAGGTGCATTTTTCGTAGTAACTTTGTAAGTTAGTAGTTCTATCCAAACCCTAAGGGTTTTCGGAGACCCTTAGGGTTTAAACTTCATTTATCATTTACCATTCATAAAAAAGATGTATAATTCCGACAAAGAAGCAGCCGACGCACTAAGCCAGTATTACAAAGAATTAAAACAAGAAATTTCGAAAGTAATTGTCGGACAACACGAAACTGTTGAGCTACTCCTTACCAGTATTTTTTCACAAGGGCATTGTCTCTTGATTGGTGTGCCAGGGCTTGCCAAAACCCTTCTTATCAGTACACTTTCACAAGTTTTGGATTTAGATTTTAGTCGTATTCAGTTTACGCCAGACCTTATGCCTTCTGATATTGTAGGCGCAGAAACGCTAGACAAAGACCGTAATTTGAAGTTTGTAAAGGGAGCAATTTTTTCAAATATTATTTTAGCAGATGAGATAAATCGTACACCTCCCAAAACGCAGGCTGCTCTTTTAGAATCCATGCAAGAATATGCTGTTACGATTGCTGGTGTAAAACACGATTTGCCACGTCCATTTTTTGTATTGGCAACTCAAAACCCTATCGAACAAGAAGGAACATATCCACTACCAGAAGCACAGTTAGACCGTTTTATGTGTAGTGTTTATTTGGGTTATCCGTCTTTTGAAGAAGAAGTACAGGTTGTTACCAATACTACGACGAGCGAAAAGCCTACACTCAACAAAATCATTTCAGCAGAACAGATTATCTATTTTCAGCAGCTTATTCGCCGTGCACCAGTTGCTCAAAATGTGATTGAGTATGCTGTAAACTTGGTTCATAAAACTCGTCCAAGAACAGAACGTTCGACAGATGATACTAATAATTATTTAGATTGGGGAGCAGGACCAAGAGCTTCACAATATTTAGTTTTGGGAGCAAAATGTCATGCTCTTTTGAATGGAAAATATTCGCCAGATATTGAAGATGTAAAAGCAATTGCGATTGCTGTCTTGAGGCATAGAATTGTGCGAAACTTCAAAGCTGAAGCCGAAAATATTACAGTAGAAGATTTGATTCAAAAACTTTGGTAAACTAAGATTAATTTTATAATTTACTCTAAAACAGATAGTTCTACAAAAAAACAACTTATCTGTTTTTTTTATTTACTACTAAAACATATTTAACCTCACACATAATAACTAAAACACAAATTAAAACATAATATTTTTTTACATACAATTATTTCTTAATTAAAGTATATTTCAACAAAAAACATAAGTGTTTTTTTTAGAATACAAACGCATTTATTGAACTTATTCAAGATTTTTATTGACCTATATCTCAATATAACTTCAAATTATAAAAAAAAGCAAGTTTTATATCGTCTTAGAAAATTAGTAGGAATATCATTACACATTCTAATTCGTTACTTTTAAATAAAATATTCTGCTTGTTCTTAAAAAACTATTATTCCCTTACTTCTAATTCCCCTATTTCCCTTACCTGAGCCTTTCCTAAAATGACCAATCAAGACATTTTCGATTATATCAATGATGGCAACTATCGTCCTGTATTGAAATATTTCAATAGCTTTTCAGAATCGTTTTATTTCTTTTGTAAAAAACAAGATAAATTAAAGTTACTTAGTGAACACCAAATTCAAGCCATTTTTGATGATGCTTGTATTTGTATGTATGAAAAAATTGAAGCTAAGAAAATTACAATACGACAAATAACTTCTAGCATCAAAACTATGATTTTTGGCATTGGTAGAAATATGATCTTAGAACAAGGAAGAAAACAATCAAAATACAACAATCTACATTCTTCTTTAGATAAAAATTTAAAGGAAATAGAAAATATAGAATATGATGATGATGGTGATGAATGGCTTTCAGAGTTACAGATTCAACAACTTAATGAAGCTCTTTCAAAACTTCCCCCAAGAAGCTATATGCTTGTAGCAGAATGTTTTATGGAAAACAAATCATATTCAGAAGTTGCAAAAGAACAAGACTATGCTACTGTGAATGCTGTTAGAGTAGCACTACATCGCACTTTAAAAGAGTTGAAAAAAATTGTTATTCAGCTTCAAAAACGAGATGGGAATTATTAAATTTATTTTCTCCTGTCCGAACTTTTCTAAAAACATTTGGGTTGAAGTACTTAGATAAAAGAGATTATTTTTCTCTATATTCCCTAAACAACAGTTTCGAACCTCGTTTATGGTTACTAATAGAGACAACATAAAAGAAATGAACACAGCCTAAGACTTAGCTTCAGTATGAAAAAGCAGACAGTCCCGAGCAACACATTTCGGAGGCAGGACTTAATAGGTTTGCTTCTTTAGCGTAAGCGTCTTGTTCATAGTGTAAGTTTTAAAACAAACTTTTATAATTCTGATTTTCGGTATATATAACTTAGTGCAGGAGTTCGAATCTCCTCGTTCGCACAATAACTCTTTCTAACTATGCGAACGTAGCTCAGTGGCAGAGCAAGAGTTATCATTTGAGTAGAAAATTAGTCATTATAAAAATTTGGGTAATGAGTAAAACCATTACAATCAATGAAATAGCTCAGTCGGTAGAGCATTTATCTGATAAATAGAGGGACGTGGGTTCGAATCCCACTTTCATTACGGACAGGCACATAGGTGAGGTGTCTGTCCATTTTTAAAGAATATAAAAAATACTTTTTAGTAGCAAATATATAAAAAAAGGCTAGTAGGATAATCCTATTAGCCTTTTTTCTTTTTTTATTATTTATGTATGTAATCTACTGTATAGTTTACTCTTTAAAATATAGTTTACACTAAGTTTGTAGCTCATTTTTTTTAACTAAACACTAGATATATGCCAAAAAAAATCGTTTTATGAATGTTGTTTTTTCAATTCGTAAAGACCAAAAAAACTCAAATAGACTAGCCGTAATTTACTGGTATGTCTCTTATAAAGGACAACGTTCCAAAAAATACTCTACTGGTGTACGTGTAGATGCTAGATTTTGGAAAAGAAACCATGCTACTGGAAAGAATGCAAAGCCTATTAATGATGCACTAAGTGATATTAGAGCAGATTTGACAGATGTTTTTAATCAAATGAAGGATTCAATTACTCATATTCAAGAAGTAGCAAGAGTTCATAATGAAGGTTTAGATAGACCTACTGTTATTGAACTATATGATTCTTTAGTAGCACGTAAAAAATCTGAAAACTGGACAGAAGGTACTATAAAAAGCTATACATCATTTCGTGATGTATGGTTAGTTCCATTTTGTCAAAAAATAGGTAATCCATTTTATGCCGACTTATTCAGACCTAAACATTTAGAACAACTTTGTACATTTATGCGTCAAAGCTGTAAAGAAGAGTTTGTAAGAAAATCAACTTCTAAAGTAAAAGCAGCTTTAAACTTAGGATTTTCACTAGGTAAAATTCCACAAAATTACCTTGCTGGGTATGTGTTATTTCATCGTCCAAATCAGAAAAAAGAATACATATACTTAGAAATAGAAGAACTAGATAAGTTAGAAAAACTAACTTTTTCAAGTAAAGAAAAAATACTAGAAAGAGACAGAGATTTATTCTTACTACAATGTTATACTACTCTTGCCTTTAATGAAATCAAAAACTTAGATTTTAAAAGTAATATTGAAATTGATGAAAATGAAGAGTGGGATTGGATAAGTATAACAAGAGGAAAGACTAATGCTTTACAACAAATTCCGTTACTTCCTCAACCTATATCAATTTTAGAGAAATATAATTTTAAGCTAGAAGTACCTCCAAATCATAGATACAACCGAAACTTACGTATCTGTGCTTATCGTGCAGGGATAGATAAGTATTTACACTCTCATTTAGGGCGTACTACGGCAGGAGCTTTCTTTCTCAATAGTGGGATTACTATTCATACGGTGTCTCGTTTAATGGGACATAAATCAATAGCAATGACAGAAAAGCACTATGCTAAAATTATTGATAGATGGAGATTACAAGATGAGTTTACATCTGTCTTTCGTAAGCAAAAATAATTCTCTACATTTGCACTGATTTCATATCATCAGTGATACCCCTTATGTAGTGTGCAGCC
>NZ_JAHDIG010000014.1:73374-75266 GCF_020630935.1 Bernardetia sp. | reverse complement strand
CTATGTCTAAAGTTGTCGAAGTTGGATTGTTGCCTGCCATAAAATTTGTGGCTGCACCTGTGGGGGAAGAGCAGCTTACTGGGCTTCCAACTACAACTTTATCAAAGTATAAAAATAAATTTCCTCCATCATTATTAGTAATCTCAATACGATCTACATTTTGAAATATAGAGGCTGTTAATGTGGAAGTATTGAAATTTTCAATAAAATCTCCACCAACCACTACTACTTGTGAACCTGTAGAAACTGTATTTCTAAAACCCTCTATTTTTATATTATATCCTCCCCCAGCATATTCGGTCAGTTCTACTCCACGAAAATAGAATTCATTTCCACTTGATTCTTCTATAACTATCATATCAGAACCACTACCTGCAAGATTTACTACTCCACCATTGAGAGGATTGTCAAAATAACCTAAATCATTACCAGTAGCTACTCCACTTGAATTAGCTTCATACATTTGTATATCAGCGTCAGAAATATTTGGAGTTCCGTATAAACCATCAGAAATAGTAGCACCTAGATTAGTATTATTAGGCTGATCAAAATCTAATATTGGATTAGAAGATAGCAAAACACTTGGTGGAGGTGTACCAAGACCAGCTAAGAAAATATCTTGAACATTATCACCAGAAGCATAACTAAAGATGGTCGTTGGATTAGTACCATCTGTATTAAAGCGAGTCAGAACATCACCATTAGTATTGAGTAAATACATATGATTATTTGCAACATCTAGTTCAATCTGTTTGTATAATGAGCTTCCACTTGCTGTATAAGTAAATAATGAAGTTCTTGCTCCTCCAAGTAAGTTAGTAGTAAAAGCTTCCCCACCACTAGTTCTGTCTATATGATAAATGAGACTATTAGTCAAGTCAAGAGCAAAGGCATCTTGTTGGGTTGTATAAGAGGTAATAGACTGTGGATTAGTACCATCTGTATCAAATCGTACCAACTCATCTCCTGGACTGTTAAGTAAATACATATGATTGTTAGCAACATCCAACTCTATTTTTAAGTATGCTAAAACATTTGAGACTGCTGTATATGCAATGATTGTATTTTTAGAACCACCATTCAAATCAGTAGTGAATACTTCACTTGGACCTGTTTGTGTTTCTGTATGATAAATAAGGTTGTTAGTTAAATCAAGTGCAATATCTTGGGGAGTAAATGAGTATGTATAAATGAGCGTATTATTTGTACCATCTAAATTATACCTACGTAATTCATCTGCATTTCTATCTAAGATATAAATGTGTCCGTTAGTTTCATCAACCTCTATATCTGCAGCAAACGAAGAGGAAGAACCTGTGTATGTTACAATACTTGTTTCATTTCCTCCTAATAAATCTGTCGTAAATGCACCTCTACTTATAGGCTCAAGATGAAAAATAGTTGGTGTAGAGATAGAACTTGAAACAGGAATTGCTTGAAAATTCAGAGTTGTAGGCTGATTTCTCAAAGAAACTGTAATTTCATTATCTGTATCAATCACAGCACCTGCATTTATATGAACATATAAATCTATCCCAGTAGGTAGGTTACTAGCAGGATTAATGGTAAGTTGAGTTCCTCCTGATAATGTAGTAGAAGCAATATTAATAGTTTCAATAGCAACATTATCACTTACCCTCCTAATTTCTATATTACCAGTACCTAAAGTTACGGTTTCATTAAAATTAAGAACTAAATCTGCATTTTCTGGAAAGTCAGTTGCTCCGTCGGCAGGCGTGCTTGAAGATAAATCTGGAGGAGAATTAGTATTTTGAAATATGGCAGCATCATCATCTCCTCCTTTTAAAGGGTCAATAATATCATCATCCCAATCTCTGTCATAATCTACTACTATAAAATCATAAGGCTCTGCAAAAGGAGTACCACCACTT